>CAMPKP010000011.1 GCA_946887295.1 uncultured Gemmatimonadota bacterium
TGGGCCGGATGGCGGATGTGCTGCATGGGCGCCGGTGCTGATCACGCTCTCCTTGCGCGAGCAGCTCCGCCTGGAGCTGCAGTCGGCCGGCCTGCTCCTCGACGCCGCGACCTATCAGGCGGTCCGTTCGGCGGTCTCGGCGGCTGGAGCGACGGAGGTCCGCCGGCTCGAGAGCGCGCTCGGACCCTCGGTCTGGCGTCACGGCCTGGCCTGCCTCGGTCGCCCCTATCCCGACGGCGATTGCCGCCGGGTGCTCGGATTCGGCCGCGTGTTGAGCGGCTTCGCGGTGGCGCCGCTCGGACTGGCTGGTGAGGCACGGGAGCGCGTCCTCCGGCTCGGCGCGCTCTGCAACTTCATCGTGGCGACCTACGATCATCTGGTGGACTCGGACCCCGGCCACCGGTCGGTGTTGCACCGCGGCTCGGTGGCGCCGGCTCGGCATCGCTGGTCCGCGCGGCGCCTGCTCGGGGGAATCTTCCGTCCACCGGCCTCGAGACTGATGGAGCAGCTCGTCGCCCTGTACTTTGCCGAGCTGCAGCGTCTGCCTCATGCCGGGACCCGCATCCGGCTCCGGGCAGGCATCGAGCGCCTCATCGTTCGCATGTACGACGCCGAGGGTGCATCCCTGACCGGCGCGGCGACGCCTCGCCTGCTGCGCCGCAAGGCCGCGCTGCCCTTCGTGGTGATGGGCCTGCCCGGCTGGCTCGCGGTGGCGGACGAGCAGGGAGGGGAGTACTGGTGGCACCTGCGCTGGCTGTATCGGCTGGGCGATCTCTTCGGGTGGGTCGATGACGCCGTGGACCTGGAGGAGGATCGGGAAGCCGGCCGGCCGAATCGGCTGCTGACCGATCCCGTGACGGCGTCAGGTATCGCGACCGATGCTGCGTGGCTGCTGAGCGAATGGCGGGAGCGGGTAGGGTCCGACGACGCGTCACGGCGGGCGGAGCAGGAGGGGTTTCGTGGCTGCCTGGTGTCGTGGCTCGGTGGGGTGGGGTGACTGCGTGCCGGCACTGGGACCGGCCCAGCCAACGCGATAGTGACCCGCTCCATAAAGCGGATCGAATGTCAACGACGGCCGGTCGACGAAGTTCTGGGCAGGGGAGCCGTCCGCCGCACCCCTGCCCGCCGGCACCAACCCGGCTACTGCGGAGTGAGCGCGCCGATCCTCTGCCACTCCCGGTCCGCCCGCAGCACCACCGCCAGCACCATGACGTCCCCGTGCTCTCCCACCGCCGCGGCGGCATCGGCGACTACATGTCCGCGATCCGGCCGGCGCTCGAGGAGTCGCTGTTCTGCTGGACCAGCCATCGCGGTGACGGGCGGCCATTGATGAGCCTGTCACCCTGAACGAAGTGAAGGGGACCATATCCAGCATGGCCCCCTTCGCTGCGCTCAGGGTGACAAACCCGGGGCGTTCCTACTGCGCCGCCACCCGCCCGCTGATCTCCTCCACCAGCGCCCGGTGCCGCTCCGACGGCCGATCGTACCGCTCGAGAAACCGCCGATAGTGGCCCGCGGCCGCGTCGGCCCGCCCGCGCGCTTCCTCGATGCGGCCGCGCTCGAGGTCCACCAGGGGAGCCAGCATGGCGCTGTAAGAGGTGCTCGAGTGGAGCAGGAAGGGGCCGTCCACCCACCGCAGCAGCCGCAGCGCCTGCTCGGCATCACCGGCCGCGGCGAGCCAGCGGGCCGCCGCCAGCCGGTCCACCCCGATGACCAGAGGATGACTGTCGAAGGCCGGCGCGGAGACGGCTGCCTGCTCCCACTCCACCGATGCCATGGCCTTCCCCGCCTGGCGGACGTCGCCCGCGAGCGCCGTCTCGAAGGCGCCGAGCGAACGGTCGAGCGCGGCCGACGCGGGATCCCCGGACCGCCGCACCGCCCCGGTCGCGGCCGCAAGTCCGCCGCGGTCGTTCCGGGCGGCCGCCAGGACTCCATCCAGCCACGCGAGCTCGGCCGCACCGGTGGTGCCCGTGCGTGAGGCGGACCCGGCTGCCGCCTCCCGGCGCGCGAGGGCTACGTCGGGACCGAGCGCGCCGAGCCAGGCGCCGAGCACGGTCAGGCCATAGGCGCGGAGCGGCGCGAGGGAGTCGCCGCCTTCCGCAGCCATCCGATCCATGCCGGCGGCGACGGAATCCCAGGCCCCCCGTCCACCCCAGGACAGCGTGAGCATCATCCCCTGCGCTCCGCGCCGCGCCGAGGGCTGTCGAGCGATGACCGCGCGGCTCACGGCGATCTGCTCGGGAAAGAAGCCGTAGTCGAACGGGTCGTAGAAGCTGTCATCCTCGACGGCGGGTGACGCCACGTCGCGCGCGATGCTGTCGGTCAGGACGTCCACCGTCGCGCTGTCGGCCCGCTGGATGGCCTGGAGGAACCGGAACTGGAGCATGCGGTCGCCGTAGCCGTCGGCCGTCAGTGTGGGACCGGCGTCGAGGCGCTCCAGCGAGCCGAGGGCGCGGGCCGCGGCGGCCGTGTCCCCTTCCAGCAGCGCGACCAGCATCAGGTGCTCCCAGGCGGGAATCAGGCCCTGGTTCAGCTCCAGCGCCCGCTCGAAGGCGCGGCTCGCCTCGTCCCGCGTGCGCCCGACCAGCGGCCCCGCATGGAGCAGCGCGTCCCCGTAGATCAGCCAGCCGAACCAGGAGCTGGGATAGCGCTCGCCCGCGGCCTGGCCCACCTCGAGCACCCGCACCAGGCTGTCGCGCGCCAGCAGGGTGATCGCCTCGGTGCTCAGGCGATCCCGCTCCGGCAGCTCGAAGCGGTGGTGCTCGAGCGTGTCCACCACACTGTCGGCGACCGGCCTCACCGACCAGTAGCGGGCGTAGATGTGCCGGGCGTAGGCGAGCCAGAACCCGGGGTCGTCGCGGATCGCCCGCTCGTACGAGACGGCGGCCGTGTCCCACTCGCCGTGGGCCAGCTCGCGCTCTCCCTGGAGGAACTCGCGCAGCGCGGGGACCGAGCGGGTCCGCAGCGCGGCGTCGACACTCGGGGTCGGCGGGGTCCCCCGCGACCAGATCTGCGCCAGGATCGCCCGCGCGGCCGAATCGGTCAGCGCCGCCACCGAGTCGAGCGGCGCGCCGACGGTCGCGCGCGCCAGCGGCCGGGCGGCGCTGTCGGTGCCGACGAGCGCCAGGTCCAGCCGCACCCGCTCGCCGTCGCGCACCAGGCTGCCGTGCACCATGCTCCCGGCCCCGAACCGTCGCGCCAGCGCGGCGCCTTCGTCCAGCGTCGTCACCGTCCCCGGCTCGGCCCGTGCCAGCACCGTGTGGGCGTCCACCACCCGGATCCCGCCCAGCCCGTCGAGCGCCGCGCTCAGGGTGAACACCAGGTCGCGGCCGAGACGAAGCAGAGCGGTGTCGGAGACGCTGGGCGTGAACGGCAGCACGGCGATGGAGGACGCGGAGCCCACCACTTCGGCCGGCCCGCCGCGCCGCCAGAGGAGCAGCCCGGCCGCCGCGAGCGCGCCGGCCGTGGCCGCGACGAGGCCCCACCTGATCGCCCGGCCGCCGCGCGCCGGCTCCGCTGCCTTCCCGACCCTCGCCTCCCCCAGGGCGGCCTCGATCTCCGCGGCGGTGGCGAACCGGTCGGCCGGCGCCTTGGCGAGCGCGCGGCCGATGATCCGCTCGACCGCCTCGGGAACGGTCGGCCGGATGGATCGGATCGGGGGCACCGGATCCGCCATCGAGCGAGCCACGATGGCCTGCGCCGAGGGACCGGTGAAGGGCGGCTCGCCGGCGAGCGTCTCGTAGAGAACGCAGCCGAGGGCGTAGACGTCGGTGCGCCCGTCCACCGCCGAGCCCGTCGCCTGCTCGGGGCTCATGTAGTGCACCGTCCCCAGCGCGAGGCCGGTCGCGGTGAGCCGCTCCCCGCCCGCGAGCGTGAGCGCGCGCGCGACGCCGAAGTCCACCAGCACCGCCTGGCCGGCGGAGACCATGATGTTGTCGGGTTTGACGTCGCGGTGGATCACCCCGTGGCCGTGGGCATACGCCAGCGCCGACGCCACGTCGCCCGCGAGCCGGAGCGCCTCGTCCACCGGGAGCTGCGGGTCGCGCCGCAGCCGGTCCCGCAGCGACTCGCCTTCGACGTAGGGCATGACGTAGAACGGCAGGGATCCTCCGGGGCCGGTCTCGACGATCCCCGAGTCCAGCAGCGGCAGGATGTGCGGGTGCTGGAGGCGGGCGGTCAGCCGGATCTCCAGCAGGAAGCGCTCCGCCCCCACGCTCGCGGCGAGCGCCGGGTCGAGGACCTTGAGGGCGACGGGGCGATCGTGCCGGAGGTCGTGGGCCAGGTAGACGGCCGCCATGCCGCCGCGGCCGAGCTCCCGCTCGACGCGGTAGCGGTCGCCGAGCGCGGCATTCAGCGCGGGCAGGGGATCGGCTGGCGTCACTCGATGGTGGGAGAAGGACTCAGCAAATGTGGCCGGAGCGGAGAGCGAAAGCCAGCCACTGCTGGAGCCGGGGCTCGGGCCGCGGCTTGACACTCGTCGGATGCCGCCGTACCCTGGCCCACTGGATCCCCATCCACACCCGGAAGGACCGAAACTCCATGCGCGCTGACTGTAGCGCCTGTCGTAGCGCGGCCTCCGCCGCGCTGCTGCTCCTCGCCGGTGCGGTCGCGACGGTCGTGCGCCCCTCGGGCGCGACTGCGCAGATCCCCCCCGCCGAGTACGCTGCCCGCCGCGCCGCACTCGTCTCCAATCTGGATTCCGGCGTCGTCGTCGCCTTCGGCGCCCCCGATCCGGTCAGCTCCTGGCCTACCTTCTTCCAGACCCCGCATTTCTACTATCTGACCGGCTTCGCCGAGAGCAACGCCGCGCTGGTGATGGTGAAACGCGGCGGATCCACGGTGGCTACCCTCTTCGTCCCGACCCGTTCGCCGATGCGGGAGCGCTACGACGGCGCCCGGATCCGTGCCGCCGAGCTCGAGGCGAAGACCGGCATCCCCGGCGCGGACATCGCCGGCCTGCGGCCGATGGTGGACTCGCTCGCCGCCCTGGGGCTTCCGTTCTACGTCGTCTCCGACGCCCAGAGCGGCGACTACGTCGCGCTCGACACGCTGACCCGCGGTCGTCGTGTCCTCTCGCAGGTGCGGCAGGCGCACCCGTTCCTCGTCATGCACTCGCTCGATACCCTGGTGAACCGGCTCCGGGCGAGGAAGACGCCGGCGGAGATCGCCCTGCTGCGCCGGGCCACGGAGATCAGCGGCCGCGCCCACCGCGAGGCCATGAAGGCGGCGGCGCCGGGTTGCGGCGAGTACGAGATCCAGGCGCTGCTCGAAGGGACCTTCCGGCGCTTCGGCGGCGACCGGCCCGGCTATGGGAGCATCGTCGGCTCGGGCCCGAATGCCACGATCCTGCACTACATGGAGAACGGTCGCGTGATGCGGGAGGGCGAGCTGCTGCTCATCGACGCGGCGACCTCCTTCGACCACTACTCGTCCGACATCACCCGCACCATGCCGGTGAGCGGACGGTTCACGCCGCGCCAGCGGGAGCTCTACCAGATCGTGCGCGACGCGCAGGAGGCGTTCGTGCGTCAGATCCGGCCGGACGTGAGCTACGACGTCGCGAGCGACTCGGGGAAGGCGGTGGTGGCGCGGGGGCTGCTCCGGCTGGGGCTCATCGAATCCGCCGACGGGACGATCGATCCGCCCGAGGGGATGCGCTGTCCGGACGGCGGCTGCCTCCAGCTCCAGCTCTTCGCCCTGCACGGATTCGGCGGCCACGGTATCGGGCTGGAGGTCCACGACCCGGCCCGGTACTACCAGGAGATCGACGACCGTTTCGGCGTGGGCGACGTGTTCACCGTCGAGCCCGGGATCTACGTGAGCCCCGAGCTGCTGGCGAGCCTGCCCGGCACGCCGAAGAACCGCGCATTGCTCGCGCGCATCCGACCGGCGGTCGAGAAGTACCGGCACCTGGGCGTGCGGATCGAGGACGTCTATGCGCTGACCGACCGCGGCCTCGAATGGCTGTCGAAGGGCTCACCCCGGGAGATCGGGGAGATCGAGGCGCTCATGCGGGAGCGCGAGCCCGACCTGCCGGGTGGGGGGAGCTGCGGCCGGCCGCGGACCTGAGCGTGCAGCCGGCGCGGCTCCTCGCATCAGGTCGCCGGCTTCCGCTCCCGCCCGGACGCGTCGCCCGCGACCGACTCGGTGTGCATCGCGCAGCGCCACGCGTCCCCGCGGCGCACCCAGACGCTGCCGTCGAACGCGTGCTGCGTGCGCGGCTTCCCCTCGACCGTCATGACCTCGCGCACGCCATAGACGATCACCGCCACGTCGTCGCTGAGCTGCCGGACCTTGGCCCCCTCCTCGATCTTCACGTCCCGGATCTGCCACGAGGCGTCGGCCATCATCTTCTCGTAGGTCGCCTGGTCCACCGATCGCACCCCGCTCGCGCCGGCGACGAGACAGGGAAAATCGGTGAGCGCCATCGCCGTCCGGACGTCGCGCTCGCGCATCGCCTGCCAGTACCGCCGCTCCAGATCGAGGATCTCGGTCTCGATCGTCCTGGTCGTGGTCGCCATTCGTGCCTCCATATCCTTTCCGCGCTATGCCGGACCCGCCTGCACCCGCGCGGTGATGACTGTGATGTTGTCGTGCCCCCCGCCCGCCAGCGCCTCGTCCACCAGCTCGCGGCACGCCGTACCCGCATCGGTGGGACGCCCGAGCAGCTCGGCGATGCGCTCGTCCGGGACGTGACGGGTGAGGCCGTCGCTGCAGAGCAGCAGCGTGTCGCCCGGCAGGAGATCCACCAGCCCGACCGACGGCGTCATCTCCGGTCCCCCGAGCGCGCTCACCAGCGTCGCGCCGATGGGCGCCTTGCGCGCCTGCTCCTCGGTCCACGCGCCGGAGTCCACCATGTACTCGCCCGTGGTCTGGTCCCGGGTGAGCTGCCGCAGCCGCCCCTTCCTCAGGTAGAACGCCCGGCTGTCGCCCACGTGCACGATGTACGCCCGCGGCCAGACCAGCAGCGCCATCGTCAGCGTCGTCGCCGGCCCCGGCTCCGCGTGCCGGCCTCCGCCACGGCCGTACTGCTCGGTGATCCGCCGGTGGGCCGAGAGGACCGCGCCCTCGAGCTGCTCCAGCAGCTCGTGCTCCCGGTCCGCGTCGTGCCGGTTGAAGCAGCCCGCCGCGCGGCCGAGATATTCGGCCAGCGTGGTGACCGCACTCTCGCTCGCGAGGGCGCCCCCCGCCTGGCCGCCCACGCCGTCGGCGACGACGAAGAGCCAGCCGTCCGGACCCCGCAAGCCGTCGAACACCCGCGGGTCGGGCAGGCTCGTCTCCCGGACCTCGGCCGACTTCCGCAGGGTCATGACCACGAAGTGATCCTCGTTCGCCGTGCGCTTCTTCCCCACGTCGGTGAGTCCCCGCGCGTCGATCCGCACCGACGTCTCGGCCGTCGCCGTCATGAGCGTGCCTCCCTGGTGGCGAGCATCGCCCGGCCGATCCGCTGGAAGGTCTCCTCCACGCCGGCACCGGTCTTGGCGCTGGTGCGCACCACCTCCAGCCCGCGGGCCAGCTCCTCCTCGTCGCGCGGGCCGAGCTTCCATTGGTCCACGAGGTCGGTCTTGTTGAGCGCGAGCACTTCGGGGACCTCACCGGCGGCCTCACGCGCCAGCGCCCGCAGCTCGGGCAACTGGTCGCAGGTCTCCTTCCGCGTCCCGTCCGCGACGTAGAGGATGGCGTGCGCGCCCTTGAGGTAGCTGGTGGTGATGTCCTCGTGCCCGTCGCGCCCCGCCAGGTCCCAGAGCACCAGGGTGAGCTGGGTGCCGTCCAGCTCGAGGGGCTTGCGGTCGATCTTGACGCCCACGGTGGAGAGGTAGCGGTCCGAGAACAGCGAGTGGACGAACCGCTGCACCAGGCTCGTCTTCCCGGTTCCGAACACGCCCACCATGCAGACCTTCTTCTGGATCATCGCGACGACTCCTCCCCGGGTCCCACCTCCAGGCTCACCTGGAACGACACGCTGCGGTTGATTCGCGCTCGCTCCGCCGGGTTGCTGCTCCCGAGCGGCTGGCCGGTGCCGAGGGCGCGGAGCGAGGCCTTCGACCGGGGCACACCCCGCACGGCGAGCGCCCGCAGCACCGCCTCCGCGCGCTCCTGGCTGAGCGCCCGGTTGGTCGAGTCGGAGCCGGTCGGGTCGGTGCGGCCCACCAGCTCCAGTGTCGCGCGGGCTCCGAGCGCGGCGGCGCCGGCTTCCATCCGGCCGAACCCGTCGGCGACGCGGCCGATCGTGCGTCTGTCGATGTCGTCGAGTGCCCCGGAGCCGACCTCGAACAGCACCCGTTCGCGCTCGATCGCCTCGCGCAGCTCCGCCAGCGCCTCGGGGATCTCGGGCCTCACCTGGTCGAGGTCGAGCACCACCGCCCCGGCCGGGAGCGCGGCGGCCCGCGCCGCCGCCACCCAGGCGAGCGGCGCCGCTCCGCCGGCCCGGAGCGTGTCTCCCGCGAGCGACAGCGTCAGGCCCGGCGGCGGCTGCAGCGCGCGTCGCGACCGGGCCAGCACCATCTCGGGCCGCAGCGAGAGATACGGCTCCCACCGCTGCTCGACCCGCCCGGTGTCGGCGCCGAGCGCCGCCAACAGCGCCGCGGGCTCCGGCGCCAGCGGGTCGCGCAGACCCGCGAGCTTCCACGTCCTCCAGCCGCGCTCGGCCCCGGTCACGACGATCCCCGGCTCCGCCTGGAGCCGGGCGACTGCGGCGTTCCACCGCAGGCGCGACCGCAGGATCAGCCCGCCGACGACCGCCGCCACCGCCAGCGTCGCGAGCGCCAGCGGGAGCCAGCGCCGCCGGGACCTCGTCTCTGCCGCCCGGTCGGTCGCGACCACCGTCGCGAGGCACTCCTCCAGGAGCGGCTGGGCCGCCGCGAACGGGTCCGTGTCGCCGTCGAACTCGGCGAGAGCGCCGGCGAACCGGAGGTGGATCGTCTCCAGCGTCGCCTGGAGGAGGAGCAGCAGCTCGTCGGGGGCCACGCCACGCACGACGGCGGCGACCAGCGCCTGCGGCCCCTGCTCGACCATGACGGTCAGCTCGCCGACGGAGAACCGGCGCAGCCCGCCGGCCTCACGCTCCGGGCTGAAGGAGTCGGCCACGAAGTCGCGGATGGCGGTGAGCATTCCGGAGATGAGGTCGCCGTCGCTCGCGGGCAGGTCGGGCGCGCGGGCGTGGGCGAGCAGCAGCCCCGTGTCGCGGTGGATCAGGAAGACCTGCTCGACTCGATACACCAGCGCGTGCTTGAGCACGACCTGCGCGAAGGGCACGCCGGTGCGCCAGGACTCGAAGCGCCAGCGGAGCCCGCGGGGGGAGAAGCTGTGCTCCAGCGCGCGGTTGATGCTCGCGGCCAGGCCGGCGAGCGCCTCGGCGATGGCCTTGCGGATCGCGGGGCCGAGGACCGGGAAGATCGCGGTGGCGATGGGGCGGGGGTTCCGGCGGACCGACTCGCCGATGGCGTTCTCGACCGTCGGCGCGAGCGCCCGCGCGAGCTGGCGGTCGCGCCCGGTGCGAAGGGCTATGGCTTCCGGGAGCAGCTCGGCCAGGTTCTCGCGGCTGAGCCCGGCGGCGTCCAGCCGGCGCTCCAGCTCGGCCAGCCGCCTGCGCTCGGGGCCGAGGATCAGCTCGCGCAGCTCCGCGAGGTCGGGCGCTTCGGCCTGCTCCCAGGGTGCCCGCTCGTTGGGCATGCCCTAGCTCCGGGGGCCGTTCTTCCCCGGGGGCGACGTCGGCGCGCCGCCCAGCCGGGCGGCCATGTCGGTGAGCATCCCGGCGAGGGCGGTCCGGTCGGTCTTGGCCGAATCGAGCGCCTGGTGCGACCGGGCCAGCTCGTTCGAGAGCTGCTCGCCCAGCAGGAGGAGCTCGTCGCGGAGCGTGGCATCGGCAAGGTTGGCGGATTCCTCCAGCTTCACGTGCCGCTTCTCCAGGGCTCGGATCGCCTCCTTGATCTCGGCGGCGAGCGACTTGAGCTCCTCGGTGCGCTTGGCCCGCTCGGCGGCGAGGCGCTCGTCGAGGGTCTGGACCTCGCTCCGGATGAAGGCGTCGAGCGACTCGACCTGTCGGGCGAAGTCGCTGCGGAGCGCCTCGTGCTCCTGCCGGAAGCGCTCCTCGATCACCTGGAGCCGGCTCTCGACCGCGCGCATCTGCCCGCCGAACAGAATGTCGCGAACCTTGTCGAGGCTCTCGGGCTGGGAGTCGGTCACGGGGGACGGGGCGGGAGGCTCGGCGACTTGAAGCCCGCCGGACTTCCGCTTGTCGGATTCGGTTGGGGGCATGGTCAGCTCGAAGGGGAGGACCGCCCTAACGTACAGCGCAGATCATGGATTGGCCAATGCCGGGGCGGTCCCCCGACGACTCTCAGCCTGCGCGAATGGCGGAAAGTCCGCCGGTCCCGGCCAGTTGCTCCAGCAGGAACGCCGAGACCTCCCGCGGCGCGCCGAGCTCCAGCCGCCGAACCGGCCGCGCCACGGCGAGCGGCGCATCCGTCGCGACGGCGATCACCATCGGATCGTCCGGCCAGCGCCGGGGCGGCTCGCCGAGCGCCGGCCGGTAGACCTCGATCTTCGGGTAGGACTCGCGCGCGAAGCCCTCGGCGAGGACGAAGTCCACCCGGGCCGGGTCGAACCGCTCGAGCAGCTCCCGGAACGGCGGCTCTGCCAGGTCGCCCTCCAGCTCGCCGAGGTGCGCCCACCGGGTGCGGGAGGCGATCAGCACCTCCGACGCTCCCGCCTCCCGGACCCGGAAGCTGTCCTTGCCCGGGCGGTCCATGTCGAACCCGCAGTGCGCATGCTTGAGCACCGCTACCCGGAGCCCCTCCGCCCGGAGCAGCGGGAGCACCGCGGTGATGAGCGTGGTCTTGCCGCTGCCGCTCGCCCCGACGAATCCGACGACCGGCGGCACGTCAGATCCTCGCGATCTCGACCCGGTTGTCCGACTGAGTGCCGGCCCCGCCCAGATTGCTGTGCCGCGACGAGGTGGTCGAGTTGACCGCCGACCCGTTCCGGGTCAGGCTGGGCCAGTAGCCCAGGCTCGCCAGCGCCATGCCCTGCATGACGTCGTCGCTCAGCTCGGCCAGCCCCTCGAAGACGCCACGGTCGTTGAACACCCGCACGTAGTCGCCTTCCCTGATGCCGCGGGTCGCGGCGTCCGCCGGGTGGATGACGACCCGCTGCTCGCCCTGGCGGCGCTGCTGCCGCGGCTCGTTGGCGTACTGCGAGTTGAGGAACGCGTGCGGCTTGGGCGACAGCAGGCTGATCGGATACCGGGCCAGCTCGCCGTTCGCCGTCACCTCGACCGGCGGGATGTAGTTGGGCACCGGATCCACCGGCTCGCCCGACTGCATCTCGGTATAGCCGTTCCGCCAGACCGGGACGACGAAGTTGCCGTTCGCGGCCGCGCTGGCCTTGAACTCGCACTTTCCCGACGGCGTCTTGAAGTTGCCCTCCGCGTGCGGCGCCCGCTCGTGGGGCAGCCCCACGTTGAGCCGCATCCACCCCTTCTCCTTGAGCTTCTCCAGCGTGATCCCCTGCATCGCCGGCGCGCTCCAGTCGTACATCCGCGCGAGCAGCTCGTCGTCGCTCATGGACCAGTAGTCGTCGTCGAAGCCCATGGTCTTCGCCAGACGGCGGAACATGTCCACGTTGGAGACGCACTCGCCCGGCGCGGCGATGGCCGGCTGGTTGAGCATGACGTAGAGATGGCCCCAGGTGACCTGGAGGTCGTACTGCTCCGCCTGGAGCGTGGCCGGGAGGATGATGTCGGCGTAGCGCGCGGTGTCGGTCATGAACAGCTCGCTCACCACCGTGAACAGGTCCTCCCGCTGGAGCCCCCGGACCATGGTGTTCGCGTTCTGCTGCTGGGACACCGGATTGGAGTTGTGGATGAACACCGACATGAGCGGCGGATCGAGGCCCATCTCGCCGCTCAGCGCGCGGCCGAGGTCGAGCTCGTTGACCACCCGGGTGCCGGGCCGGATCCAGTCGGGCCGCTGGATGAAGTCGAAGTTGAAGGGGAACTCCCAGATCGGCATCTCGACCGCGCCGCCCCCGACGTGGCGCCAGGCGCCGACCAGCGCGGGCAGTGAGCTGACCAGCCGCACCGCGTCGCCGCCGCCCGGCGAGCGCTCGATGGCCACGCCCTCGCGGATGGCCGCCGGCTGGGTGGTGGCGTACTCGCGCGCGAGCTTCCTGATGTCGTCGGCCGGGATCCCGGTGATGGCCGCCACCCGCTCCGGCGGGAACTCCGCGGCCCGCGCCTTCAGCTCCTCGTAGCCGAGCGTGTACTTCGCCACGTAATCGTGATCCACCAGGTCCTCGGCGATGATCACGTTCATCATGCCGAGGGCAAGCGCACCGTCGGTCCCGGGGCGAATGGCGACGTGCCAGTCGGCCGCCTTGGCGGTGCGGCTCCGCACCGGGTCGATCACCACCACCTTGGCGCCCTTCGCCTTCGCCTCCAGGATGAAGGGCCAGCCGTGCAGGTTGGTGCTGATCATGTTCATGCCCCACACGATGATGTACTTCGCGTGGGCGAGGCTCTCCACGTCGAGCCCGCCGGTCGGGCCCACGGTCATGATCCAGGCGGTGGAGGAGCCCGACTCGCAGTAGCACTTCTCGCCGATGGTGGCGCCGAGCCGGTTGAAGAAGGCGTCGCCGCTGGTGAGGCCGTTGAGCGTGCCCTGGTTGCCCAGGTAGCAGTGGTTCATGATGGCCTGCGGGCCGTACCGGGCGATGATGTCGGTCCAGCGGCGCTTGATCTCGGCGAGTGCCTCGTCGTACGTGATCTGCTCGAAGCGGCCGCTCCCCTTGGGGCCGGCGCGCCGGAGCGGGTGCAGCAGCCGGTCGGGGTTGTAGTGGTGCTCCGCGTAGTTGTTGAGCTTCACGCACAGCCCGCCGCGGGTCATCGGGTGATCGGGGTCGCCGGTCACGTCGACCAGCTTGCCGTCCTGGACGTGATAGAGGAAGGCGCAGGTGTCGGGGCAGTCCTGGGGACAGGCGCCCCTCACGATTCTGGTGCCAATAGCAGGTGCGGCCATGATGGGCCTCCGACAGCCGGCAGGTCTCGCTGGCGCGAGCGTGGAACGGGAGGGTATCTCGACGATCGCAGGTGGGTCGGCGGCCGGACGCGTGGCCCGTCAGCACCGGCGCTCGCCGGGCGCGGAGTAATCAGTGCGAGAGACTACGGTAGGATACGGCACAACTCGCGTCAAGAGAGCGCCTCCGGACGGCTGGACGATGCGCGGCGGGCGTCACCCGCAAATCGCACGCTCCGCTGCGGATCACGCGCAGCCGCCGGCCCGCGCCCCGGACCGCTCTTCCAAGCAGTTGCGGCGCTTCATGTTCCGGGTCGCGCTCTCGGGCACCGGCCTTGCTCCTCCCGCCGGCAGGTTCCCCCCGATCCCAGTGAGCAGGAGCGTCTACGCCCACCCTCGAAGGCCGCCGACGGTTCTTCGGTACCGCCCGCGTGTTCGTCGCGCTCCTCCTCGTCACGGCGGGAGCGCAGCCGGAGGCTGCCGCCCAGAGTCCGGCACCCGACCTCGCCCCTCTCCGGCGCCAGGCGGAGCAGCTCCGCCTGGAGCGCCGCCTCCCCGAGGCGCTCGCCGCCTACCGCGCACTGACCGCCGAGGATCCCGGCAGCTTCGAGGACCGCTTCTGGCTCGCCAAGCTTCAAGGCTGGACCGGGGGGCTCCCCGCCGCGGACAGCGGCTTCGTCCGGCTGCTGGAAGAGCGCCCGCGGGATTACGACAGCCGGATCGGCCTCGCCGACGTCCGCCTCTGGCGGGGCGACACCGCGGCGGCCCGCGAGCTGCTCGGCGGCCTCCAGCAGGACTACCCCGCCGACCCCGAGGTGCGTCGGCGGGTCGAGACGCTGGCGCGCCAGGTGCGCCCGGCCTATCGCTGGGAGACCGGTCTCGAGTACTTCGGCGAGCAGCTCCCGGATGGCGCCGCCGCCAACGGCGGGGCTCTCTCGCTGGCGGCTCGAGCCGGCGACCGCTTCCGGTGGCGCGCCGTCGCGGCACTCCAGGAGAAATTCGACCGCACCGAGTCCCGCGCGGGCGGCGAGGTCGGCGTCCGGCTCTCCCCGCCGGTCGAGCTCGTGGCCTCGGCGGCTTTCGCTCCGGGAGCCGAGGTGCTGCCGCGAGGCAGCTATGGGATCGGCGCGAACGGTCGCATCGCCCGCGGCGTGGTGCTCTACGCCGACTACGCCTTCCTCGACTACCAGGACGCCGACGTGCACCAGGCCGGACCCGCGGTCGAGCTGTACGCGGGGCGGTGGCTCTTCGCCGGGCGGGTCCGCTGGACCGCGACCGGCTTCGGCCCTTCGAGCGAGGCGGTGCACGACGGCGCGGGCTCGCTCTCGGTCGGCTGGCTCTACGGGCCGGGCAACCTGGTCCGCGTCTTCGCGGGCACGGGGAGCGAGTCGTTCACCGGGCCCTCGCGCGAGCGGATCGGCCGCTTCGATGCTCGCACGATCGGACTCTCCTGGCGCCACTTCCTCACGCCGGGGCTCGGCGTCGAGGCGGTCTACGCCCATGAGGACCGCTCGGCCGGCGGCGGGAGCGATGCCTGGAGCCTGCGAGTGCTGCGCCGATGGTGAGCCGCCCCGGTCTCACGGCGCTCCTGGGCCTGCTCGCGCTCGCCGCGCTGCTCCTGGCGGCGCTGCTCGTCGTCAATTGGTGGCACCGGCGCCGGGAGGCGCGGGGCGCGGCCCTCCGGCGCGTGTTGCAGCCGATGCTCATCGCCCGCCCGGTCGAGCCGGACCCGACGCCTTCCGCGCCCCTGTGGATGGACGATCTCTCGAGCGCCGACGGGCGCCTTGCGCTCGTCACCTGCCTCGAGGCGCTGCCGGGACTCGACCCCGCCGCGGCCGACCGGGTGCGCGTCCTGCTCCGCCGCTCCCGCGCCGCCCGGCGCGAGCTCGACCGGCTGGGACACCGCTCCGCGGCGCGCCGCATCGAGGCCTGCCGTTTCGCCGGCAGACTGGGTGACGCCGGTGCGGTCCCTCGCCTGGTCCAGCTGCTCCAGGACCGGGACCGCGCCGTGCGCCGGGAGGCGATCCGGGCGCTCGGCGAGCTTCGCGCGGTGGACGCCGTGCCCGACATCGCCGGCGCGATCGAGACCATGGAAGAGTGGGGCAACCTCCTTCTGGTCATGGCGCTGATCCGGATGGGGCCCGCGTGCGCGCCGGCCATCGGCGCCCTGCTCGCCGCGCCCGGTGCGCGCTCGCAGGCCACCATCAAGGGCCTGCTTCAGGTCACCAGTCGCATCGGCGTGGCGGCGGATCCCGGTGCGATCCGCTCGCTCGCCGCGCATGAGGACCTGGAGATCCGGGTGGAGGCCGTGCGGGTCCTGGGCGCCATCGAACCCGATCCCCGCAGCGGCGACGTCTGCCTCGCGGCGATGGACGACGCCGAGTGGCCGGTACGCGCCATCGCCGCCGCGTCGCTCGGCCGGCTGCAGGACGAGCGCGCCCTTCCGCGGCTGGCGCGGGCCATGGGCGATCCGGCGTACTGGGTCCGCCACCACGTGGCCGAAGCCATGGCCTCCATGGGCGAGCCCGGAGCCGAGGCGCTGCGGCGCGCGCTGCGCGACGCCAATCCCTTCGTGCGCGACATGGCGGCCCAGGTGCTCTTCATGCGGGCGCTGGCGGACGGCGAGGCGGCATGAGCGAGCTCGCGGTCTTCGCCCTGGTCGTCACCGGCTACTTCATCGCCGTCAACACCATGTATCTGGTCCAGCTGGTGATCGGCTGGCGCGCGGTGCGCCGCCGGCTGCGGTCCCTCACGCTGGAGGACTTCCACGACGTCCGTGAGTCCGGCCTCGCGCCGCCGGTCTCCATCGTCATGCCGGCCTACAACGAGGGCATCACGATCCTGGAGTCGGTGCGATCGCTGCTCGCTCTGCGATATCCCCGGCTCGAGCTGGTCGTGGTGAACGACGGCTCCTCGGACGATACGCTCGCCCTGCTGATCGCCGAGTTCGGGCTGCGCCGCACGCCCCGGGTCTACTGGCAGCGGATCAAGAGCAAGCCGGTCCACGGCATCTACTGGAGCCCGGCGTACCCCGGCCTCTGGGTGCTGGACAAGGTGAACGGCCGCAAGGCCGACGCGGCGAACGCCGGGATCAACCTGGCGTCCGCGCCCTACGTCTGCGTCGTGGACGGCGACTGCGTGCTCGAGCGCGACGCGATGGCCGCGATCATGCACGCGGTGCTGCCGCACTCGGCGGAGACCGTCGCGGCCGGCGGGACCGTCCGGATCGCGAACGGCTGCGAGATCAGCGGGACCGCCGGCGTGACCCGCGTGGGGGTGCCGCGCACCTGGCTGGGGGCGGGGCAGGTGATCGAGTACCTCCGGGCGTTCCTCTTCGGGCGGGCCGCCTGGAGCGAGCTCGGCTCGCTGATGATCGTCTCCGGCGCGTTCGGCGTGTTCCGGAAGGACGTGGTGGTGGAGATCGGCGGCTTCCGGCACGATACCGTGGGCGAGGACATGGACCTCGTGGTCCGGATGCACCGGCACCTGCGTGCCGCCGGGCGGGCCTATCGTGTCGCCTTCGCACCGGACCCGGTGTGCTGGACCGAGTGCCCCGAGACGCTCGGGGCGCTCCGCCATCAGCGCGAGCGGTGGCAGCGGGGGCTGGGGGAGACCCTGGATCACAGTCACGAGATGCTGGCCAGTCCCCGCTACGGGCGGATCGGCCTCGGGGCGATGCCGTACCTCATGGGGATCGAGTACCTGGGGCCGCTGCTCGAGGTGGCGGGGTTCGCGATCCTGCCGGCGGGCTGGGCGCTGGGCATGCTGCATCAATCGCTGTTTCTGCTCTTCGTCGCGGCGGGACTGGTCTACGGATTCTGCCTCTCGCTCGCGACGCTCCTGCTCGAGGAGCTCTCCTTCCGCCGGTACCGCGAGCCGCGGGATCTGCTGCGCCTCGCCGTGGCGGCCCTGGTGGAGAGCGTCGGCCTTCGCCAGCTGCACAGCTGGTGGCGGCTGGTCGCGCTGCTCACCTGGCGGGGACGCCCGCAGGTCTGGCACAGCGCACCGCGGCAGGGGTTCTCGGCGCCCACCTAGGCCGCAGCCTCACTTGCCGCGGGAGGCGGTGGGGGACATACTGCAGCACCCCGCGACCACAGGGCCTCATGAGCCGCCCGGCTTTGTCCGCCGACCGCCTGTTCGCCCCCCAGGTTCCGCCGTACAGCCTGGCTGAACACTCGCCGTTCCTCGAGCGCGCCGCTCGGGAGCGCGACCCCGGCCGCGCCGCCCTGGCGTTGGCCGCGTATGCCAGCGGCCGGCTCCTGCATCGCTGGCTTGCCGGGCCGAGCGCGCCGGCGTCCGACGAGCTGGGCGCGGAGCTGGAGAGCCTCCGAACCCATCTGTACGAGCTTCCCCGGGAAGATCCGGAAACCGCCTGCCTGTCGCGGATAGTCGGGGAGATCGATCTCGAGTCGGCGGCGGCACCCGGCCTGGGCAGGGAGCTCCTTGGGTATGCCGCCTTCCTGGAACAGCAGGGACGCTTCGACGAGGCGCTCGAGGCGACCGCGCTCGCGGGCCGCGCGTTCGGTCCGGACATCGAGCCCGGCGACTTCGCCGGTTGCGCGCTCACGGCGGGGCGGCTGAACCGACTCCTCGCTCGCTGGTCGGCGGCCGTCACCTGCTACGAGGCCGCCGAGCGTACCGGCCGCGAGTGGGGCGATCCCGTCGCCGCGCTCCGCGGGCGGCTCGGTTGCGGAGCGGTGGCGCGCGGGCGGGGCAACCTGCCCGCCGCCCGTGAGATCGCTGAAGCCGTCAGGGCAGAAGCTCGCGCCCTCGACCTGCCGCAGGTGCAGGCGCTCGCCTGTGCCGATCTCGCGGCGGCCTGCTCCGAGCTGGGACAGCCGGTCGAAGCCCTCCAGGCCGATTACGAGATGTTTCGCCTTCACCCCGATCCCGATCACCGGATGCGGACCCTCGGCAATGTGGGCCTCGACCTGCTTCAGCTCGGCTGGTACGATGTGGCCCGCACCGCGTTCACGATCGTGCTTCGCTCGGAGACCGCGGTCACCGTGCGGCTCAACGCACGGCTCGAGCTGATGGCGCTCGAATCCGCCGTCGGCGACTCGACCGCGTTCGAGCGGCACCACCGCGCCGCGGAAACCTGCCGCGACCAGATGCCGCCCAGCATGCAGGTGGATTTCCTGTTCAAGACCGCATCCGGACGACGGCGGTTCGGCCAGCCGGCTGCTGCGAAGGCCGCATTGGCCGAGGCGCAGGCGATCGCCGCGGCGCACGGCCTGCACGCCTGGTCATACCGGGTCGAGCAGGTTCTCCGGGACCTCACGGCCGCGGGTGAGCTGGCTCTCCCCGAGCCGCCCGCCACTCCCCGGCGCGACTCGCCGGTCGTGCGGGAAGTGGCAGCCGGGCTGGAGGAGTACGCGGCAGCGACTCGCTAGGCGCGTCAGTTGTTGGCGCCCTGGTGCTCATCGAGGGAAGGCGGAGGCAGCTCGGACGGCGCGGTGGAATCGTTGCGCGTGCAGCCGGCGGCGAGAGCGATGGAAGCGATTAGCAGGAGAGCGGTCGAGCTCTTCGTGCGTGACATAGCAGACCCCCGGAGAGAGTGGCGCGTTGGACGAACGACGCCAATCTGAGGGTCGGCCGTGCGCGCTTTCAGAACCGGTTTGCGTCACGTAAGGCCCCATTTGCGACATCTGCTTCTTGCCGCGGTGACCGGACCTCGCCTGGACCGGCTGCGCGCCCTCGATCCCACCCGCTACGCCTGGATCCCCGCCGACACGTGGGCCCAGGCGCTGAATTTGATCCGTAGCAGGCCGGTCGAGCTGGCGGTCGTCGATCCGCTGCTCGGCGACGAGCCGCGGCCGCACGCGATCGAGCGGCTGCGCCTGCTCTTCCCATCGCTTCCCTTACTGGTTTATACCGAGCTCTCGCCGGTCACCGCGGCGGCGCTCCTCAAGCTGGGGCGCGCCGGCATCCAGCGGGCGGTGTTCCAGCGGTTCGAGGATGGCCCCAAGGCGTTGCGCGCGGTGCTCGAGGCGGAGCTGGAGCACAGCGTCTCGCGGCAGGTAGCGACGGCGCTTCAGGAGCGGCTGCGGGAGTTGCCGGAGTCGATCCGCAACGCGTTGGAGATGATGCTGTACGATCCGGGAGCGGGCCTCACCGTCTCCGAGCTGGCCATGCGCGCTCTCCTCTCCCGGCGCACCTGCGAGCGGTTCTTCACCAAGCTGGGCCTGCCCTCACCCAAGTCGGTCATGCTGCTCATGCGCCTGCTCTACGCCCACCGCCTGCTGCTGGATCCGGGTCACACCGTCGAGGACGTGGCGATCAAGCTGGGGTACGGCAAGGTGCGGACGCTCCAGCGGCACCTGCGCTCCGTGTTTCACCTGAGCGCGGGGGAGATCCGGGCCTCGATGAGCTTCGAGGAGGCGCGGGCCCTGGTCTCCCAGCGTTTCTTCGAGGGCCGGCGCGCGGCGGTCTTGTGAGGCGTCGGCCTGGTGATGTCGCAAATTGACGCCCCGGTGTCGCAAAACGGACCTGCTGGCCAGCCAGTCGGATGGCTAACGTGAGTCGATGCGTTCTGCGGCAGAGCGACCCGCCCCCGGCTGCCGCCGGGTGGGAAGAGTCCTGGCCCTGGACCGACGCTTCCGCGACGGCGGCTCGGCGCCGGCGCTTCGCCATGTACTCTGCGTTGCGGTGCTGCTCTGTGCGCCGGCAGGCCTTTCGGCACAGGATTCGGGCCGGCCCGCCGTGGCTTTCGTCCTCGACAGCAACTGGGCGACCCGTGCTGCGTGCAAGGTCGTCCAATCGTTGCGGCAGGAACCCCGGCGCTACCGCTGCTACGTCGAGTCCTTCAAGGAGACTCCTACCGAGTACGTGATGCGGGTGCGTGAGGTGCCCCTGGATGGTACTCTGCCTCCGCCTTTTCACCGCTCCACGGTGCGGCTACGGAAGCCCTCGGTCACCGTGATCCGAGTGCCGGATATCTGACGTGCCTCAGATACCGGAGAGAGCCGTGGCGTCTCGGCCCCGGCTTCGCAAAGTCCCTGTCGATGCATTGACCGGCCTCGGCTGGCTCAATGGCACGCTCCACGTGCCCAGCCACCTGGCCCTCTCGGAATTCCTGGCGCTCGGCTCCCAGCCGCTCAAGCTCACCCAGACCCAGTTGCCCAGTGAGGCGGACCGCCTGGCGTTCGTGGCACTCCGGCGCGACGCGGTGATGCTCGTCGCTCCCGCCCTCGCCGAGGAAGGCGAGGCCGCCGAGGCCTCCGCCTACACCACCGATCTCGAGGTGGCGTGCCTGCTGCCGATGGGCATTCTTCGCGGGACCCTGCGAGTGATCTACAACCTGCGCCTCTCCGACCATCTCCAGCAGACGGGCCATCTGCTGTCGCTCCAGCGGTGTCTGCTGGCCCCCTATGGCGGAACGGCGAACTCCCCCGGGGCGCGGGGGCTCCACTCGGCGATCGTCAATCTGAATCATGCCCTGGGCATCTCGGAGTGCGGCTGATGGCCGGCTTCCGATGCCTCGGGCTGCACCTCACCTGACCGTAGCCGGTCGGCTGCTGTGGCGCCGCCACATCGCGTGCAAGGAACTTCGCTCAGCCGGCCAGGCCGCATCTCCTTCTCCCTCCGGCACATTCAACTCCGGCCCCGCCTAGCCCGGGACCTGCCTCTCCAGCTGCCCAGCGGCGCCAGGCCACGCTGGCCAGTGCAAATTCCTGTTGCCGCCAGGTTCTGCATCCCTCGCACGGGAGAGATCATGCGCATCGCGGCCGGCTGGAGCACGGTGAAGTGCGGCGAGCACACGGTGGCGGGCCTGCTGGGCATTCTGCTGATGACCGGGGCCGGCACGCCGGCCTCGGGGGAGGTCTCCCGAGGCGCGGCGGCCGCCGACAGCGCGGCCGTGGACTCGATCGAGACGCCGGCCGCGCCGGCGCGCCGGCACACCCTGCTCGACAGCGTGCGCGCGGAGACGGCGCTACCGGCTGCGGCGGTGCGGCGGCCCATAGAGGCGTATCTCGGCCGGTTCAGTGACGACCGGCTGCTCGTGCGACGAATCAGCGGGGCGGTCCTCCGCGAGTCGCGCCGCCAGCAGGTGCCGCCCTCGCTCATCGTCGCGGTGCTGCTGACGGAGAACACGACGCTCCGTCCCGAGGCCGAGAGCTCCGTCGGGGCCCGGGGGCTGATGCAGGTGATGCCGTTCCACGCCGGGGCCCGCCTCTGCGACTCCGAGGACCTGGTGGACGTGGACAGCAACATCTGCCACGGCACTCTCATTCTCGCCCGGAACCTGCGCGCGACCAGCAGCTCCGCCGCGGCACTGCTGCGCTACAACGGCTGCGTGCGGGGGACCAACACCCCCGACTGCCATCGGTATCCGGGGCGCGTGCTCGCGCGGGCGAGCCGGGTGCGGCGCGAGATCCTCGCCGGCAGCGACGCCTGGAAACTGATTCCCGCCGACTCGGCGGCCGCGGTGCAGCTCGCCGTGCGCTGAGCCGGCAGCCGGAGCCTGCCCCCTCTCACTCCTCCACCGGCGCCGAACCGGACGCCTCGAGCCCGAGCCCCGGCACCGCCACGTCGGCGTCCTGGAGCACCCGGCGGAGCGCGATGGTCAGCGGCAGCGCGAGCAGCGCCCCGATCGGCCCCAGCAGGTAGGCCCAGATGACCAGCGAGAGCAGGCCCACCAGCGGAGGCACGTCCAGCCCGCTCTGCATGAAGCGCGGCTTGATCAGGTTGTCCACCACGAAGTTGAGCACCAGGAACCCCGCGAGCACGATCAGCGCCCGCTGCCAGCCCAGCTCCAGCAGGGTGAGGATGACCGGCGGGATCACCGAGAGGATGATCCCGACGTTGGGGACGTAGTTCATGATGAAGGCGAGCACCGCCCATACCAGAGCGAGATCGGTCCCCACCGCCAGCATGAGGACGTAGACCACGATCGCGAAGCCGAGCCCCGTCAGCGCGGTGATGATCAGGTACTGCCGGACGTCCAGCGCCACCCGGGCCACCGTTCCGCCGGGCTGAAAGGTGTGGTCCCTGATGCCCCGCTCGGCCAGGAAGAAGGCCACGATCAGGATCAGCAGCAGCGCCTGGCTCAGCACGGTGCCCAGACCCGCGAGGAATCCCGCGGCGAGCCCGAGCAGGCGGTTCGGGGCCACCAGCTCGAGCGAGAACACCCGCTCGGGATGAATGCCCCGGCTCACCATCAGCTGCTCGAGCGAGTGCTGCAGTGCCTGGGCCCGCTCCTGGTAGTCCGGAAGCACCTGGATGAGTCGGGTGCCGGAGAGGCCGAGCACCCCGAGCAGCACGACCAGCACGCCCGCGAGGAGGAGGCTGGTGAGCACGACGGCCAGGCCCTTCGGCACGCCCCGGCGGCGCAGGGCGTCGAACGCCGGGACTACCGTCACCGTCAGCAGCATGGCGAGGAAGATGCTGTTGAGCACCTCCGCCGCCTCGCGGATGCCGGCCGCGACGATGACGAAGGCGGCGGTACCGATCAGGAGACGGTAGTGCCGGTCGGACGGATCGCGGGCGACTATTTGAGAGCCTCTGCCCGCTGACTGGCCTGCTCGTGAAGGCGCCGCGCGAGCGCCAGGTCCTTGCGGATGACCGGAAGCTCCTCCTCCACCAGCCCGCGCAGCCCCGCGGACCGGGCCTCGTCGCCCTTCCTCCGGAACTCCTGCAGCAGCGCCTCGAGGCGCTGGACCACGATGGCGGCGTAGGTGCGGTCGACGCCTCCCTTCGACGCCTCCTCGAGCCTGTCGATCTTCCGCCTGTCCATGCGCTCCAGGTGAGCGTCCATCTCCGCGTCGTGTCGGGCGGCGACCTTCTGCCAGCGCTGCAGCCACTCGGTGAAGTCCTTCTCGATTCGCTCCGCCAGCCGGCGGGTCTCGTCCCTTTTCGCCTCGCGCTGGGCCCGCTTGGCCAGGCGGATCTGCAGCAGGTGGTCGCTCAGGACCGCCTCGACGAACATGCGGTCCTCGGCACTGAGCGGGCGGCGATCGTTCTGGACGTCACGCGCGTCCTGGCGCGCACTGTCCGCGGCGGTGCGCGGCCGGGCCGTGTCGGAGGGCACCGGAGCCGGGAGGGGGACAGGTACGCCTCCCGGGCGTGCGGCCGTGGTCGCGACGCCGACGCGGCTGCCGACCTGCTGGGCGAGCGCCAGGTGCGATCGGATCGTGGACGCTCCGCTCTGCGCCAGCTGCCGCACCTCGGGCGAGCGGGCCGACGTCGACATGCGCTGGTAGGCGGCCAGGTCCTGCTGATGCGCCTGGATCATCTCCCTCATGTAGGCCTGGTCGAACGCGGCACCGGAGAGGTCCTCGAGCCGTTCGATCGCGTCCTGTCCGGCGGGACCGAAATCCACCTCGGTCTTCATGCGATTGTTCCGCGCGAGCGTGCCCCACTGCTGATTCATGGCGTTGTGCTCCGAGATCATGCGCCGGGCGAACTCCTTCACCGCGGAGTCGGCGGCGCGCGACTCCGCCAGCCGGCCCAGCGCCACCTCGGTGAAGTTGCCCGCCATGGCCTGGCGGATGTAGGCGCTGTCGGCGAGAGCGCCCGTGTCGGAGGGCACTGTCGGGGTGGGACGGACGTTCGCCCAAGGCGAGCCGGTGGTGTCCTGACCGGCACGTACCTGGGCGAGCACGCCGGGCGCGGCGGCGAGCATGACCGCCGTCAGAGCGCCGGTCATGGGCATGACTCTCGACATATGACTTCTCCTCTTTCAGCAAAGGCGTGCTGGTCCGCACGCGGGCTGCTCCGATCGTAAGACCGTTGCCCTCCATGCGGATGTGACCCCCGGCACGGGTGAGGGGTGCGCTCGCGCGGTGTGGCGACGGCGCCAGCCTGGCGGGTGTCGAACCGTCCCGACAACTGCGCGGAGCGCCCCGGGGCCAGGCTCGCAAGCCTCGCTCATAACAGGGTTTGCGATGGATAGCGGAAGTGCAATGGATGGCACGTCTCTCGCAGCTAAGTACCGCGACCCCACCTCAACGAACCAACCGGTCCGGCTGGTCGCCGGCACCCGACTCGATCCCGTATTCCAACCCGCCGCACGCGAGGGTCTTTCATGCGCTACCCGCTCCGTACCGCTGTGGGCCTCGCCGCCGGTCTGCTCCTCGCCGTCGGCCTCGCCGTCCAGGGCTGCCAGGACCAGACGGCCATGGAGCCTTTCGGCCCTGACCTGGCCTCTGTCGTCCGGCGCACCTTGAAGGTCAGCGGCGGCGGCACCGGCAGCGGCAGCGTCACCGCGCCGGCGGTCGGCGGGGCGGCGGCGCTGGACTGCGGGATCTCCGGCGGCACCTACGATCCGTTGGACTGCACCCTCCGGTACGCGAACAACACCGCCGTGCGCCTCACCGCCACGCCGAGCCCGGGGAGCAGGTTCAAGGAGTGGCGGAACGGGTGCACCGGCACCAGCACGTCCTGCACCGTGCGCATGGATCAGAACAGGTCCGTCCGGGCCGTTTTCCAGCGGACCACGGCGTCGTCGTTCCGGCTCAGCGTCACCGGAGGCGGCGACGGCAGCGGCACGGTGACGAGCCAGGCCGGCCTCGCTCCGGCGATCGACTGCAGCGTGACCGGCGGCGCCCCGGCCGGCACCTGCAGCGGCACCTACCCGGGAGCAACCAGCGTGACCCTGACCGCCGCCTCCGCTGCCGGCCACACCTTCACCGGTTGGAGCGGCGACTGCAGCGGCAGCGGGACCTGTGCCGTCGCGATGAGCGCGAACCGCTCGGTGACTGCCAACTTCTCGGCGCCCCTGGGCGCGGAGGCCCAGGTGGGCCGCTGGTCCTCACCCCGGTCCACGCCCATCGTCGGCCTCCACCTGAGCCTGCTGCCGAGCGGGAACGCGCTGCTGTGGGGTCACAGCGGCGAGCCGCAGGTGTGGAACGAGCAGTCCGGAAGCTTCACGCAGGTGGCCAACACCAACTGCACCGATCCGCGGGGATGCGAGCTCTTCTGCTCCGGGCATACCGTTATGGCCGACGGGCGCCTCATGGTCGCCGGCGGGCACGACGAGGCGCTGGGCAACAGCTACGGGCTCACCCAGGCGAGCATATTCGACGGCGACGGATGGCAGCCCGTCGCGCGCATGACCTACGCCCGCTGGTACCCGACCCTGGTGTCCCTGGCGGATGGGAAGGTGGTGGTGCTCTCCGGGACCCGCGTACCGGGCCAGAACGCGTCCATCCCCGAGCGCTGGGACGGGAACACGTGGACCGCTCTCACCGGCGCGGATCTGAAGCTGCCGATCTATCCCCGGGCCTTCGTCGAGCCGAAGAGCGGGCGCGTGTTCGTCGCGGGACACCTGGAGGTCAAGTTCCTCGACCCCAACGGGAGCGGCTCGTGGTCCAACGGCCCCGCCCGACAGGTTGCCGACCGCAGCTATGGCGGCGCCGTCATGCTGGACAGCAGGATCCTGTACGCCGGCGGCGGCGGAAAGACCTGTCCCGTCGCGCCCGAGCGGAGCGCCGAGATCATCGACCTGGCCGACGCTGCGCCGTCATGGACGCCCACCGGGTCCATGGCCGTGGGCCGCCGGCACATCAACCTCACCATTCTGCCCGACGGCACGGCGCTGGCGACCGGCGGGACCAGCACCTGCGGAGCGAGCGACGAGGCCGGCGCCGTCTTCTCGGCCGAGCTGTGGGATCCGGGGACCGGGCAGTGGAGGACCCTCGCGAGCGCGGGTGTGGTGCGCGTGTACCACTCGACCGCGATGCTGCTGCCCGACGGCCGCGTGCTGTCCACCGGCAGCGGCGACGGCGGCGGCGTGGCGGCGCAGCGCACCTACGAGATCTTCTCGCCGCCCTACCTGTTCAAGGGCAACCGACCGTCCTACGACCTGGCGGCCACGAACATGCGCTACGGGCAGCCGTTCGCCGTGAGCACCTCCGACGCGGCGTCGATCCGGAAGGTCACCATCATCCGCCTGCCTTCCACCACGCACGCCTTCAACATGAGCCAGCGGCTCAACACGCTCCAATTCGAGGTCGCGGGTGGCGGACTGACGGTCACGCCACCCGCGGACGGGCGGATCGCGCCGCCGGGGCCGTACCTGCTGTTCCTGGTGAACGAGGCGGGGGTGCCCTCGGTGGCCCAGACGGTGATGCTCTCGAACTGAGGAAGCGTCGCGACGCGGGTGCGGACTACGGCTCCCCCCGCATCGCCATCCGCATCGCGTCCGGGACCCGGTCGATCCGCCGAAGGATCGCCTCGCGGTCGGCCGCACTCAGCAGCGGCGAGTCCGCCAGCATCTCGGCCCGATGCCCCAGCTCCCAGACCTGCCGCGGGTCCTTCTGTTCCTGCGCGATCCACGCGGCGTCGAGGTAGGCCAGCGACGCGGCCCGGAGATCTCCCCGCGCCAGGGCCTGACCTGCCGCCTTGGCCATGTCGCCCCGGGCTGCCGAGCGGTCACCGGTGGCGTAGGCGAGGGCCGCGGCCTCGCTCAGGCAGCGGAAGCCGAGCGGATCGTCCGCGGCGCGCAGATCCGCCGAGCGGCGATGCAGGCGGGCGGCGTCGCGCCAGCGGTGCGCCGCGACCAGGGCGGCCGCGGCCTCATGCAGGCTGTCCGCCCGCACCGAGCTGACCAGGGTGGGCAACCGGTATTGGGCCGCGACGGCGCCGGGCAGACCGGCAGTGGCGAGCAGCACGCCGGCGATGGTGAGGCGGCTGGCGATCATGACCTTCATCGGGCACCCCCTGAGTGCGAAGCGGATCGTTCTTCATGCTGTGCGTGCGAGACCAGGCGCTAAGCTGGATGTCGCGGCGGAACGGCGCAGGGGACGTTCGTCCCATGATTTTGCCTGCTCGGGGAGCGATATCGAATCACGGAAACTTCACGCGGGGCCGGAAGCGTAGTGGGGTGATCCCGCGGAGGTTTCTGGATCATGGATCTGGCACCACTGGTTCGAGCAGTCGACGTCCTCATGTCACCCCTGGAATGGGGCAGTGAGGACGGCTGGCTCGCCGAGAGCCTGCAGCGGGTCCGAGAGGTCCGCGGAGTCCCCGATTTCCCTGCAGCGGCGACCGCGCTGGGCGGCCTCGAGGAGCTGCTTCGGCTGGAGGGCGACGAACCGGGCTGGCTCCGGGCCGCGCTCGACTCACCTGGCGAGTCGCGGCGGGGCAGCGGGCTACCGGCCATGGTCGTTGCTCCGGGGGAGGATCTCCTGCCCGTGGTGTCCCTCCGCTGCGCCCTCGCCGCCGGCCTCGCGACGCTCCAGCGGCTGCACGGGTGGAGGTGCACGCTGGGGCAGGCCTTCGACGACGTGGATACCGGCATGGCGATCTTCAGGAGCGACGGGCTCCGCGAGATGGCGCGCAACGCGCGGTGGGGCGAGCTGCTCGATGAGGAGCCCGAGTGCAACAGCCTGCTCGAGCTGGTCACGCAGCAGGCCCGGCAGGCCGCGGCGTCAGGGGATTGCCTCCGGGAGGGCGACGAGGAGGTGGAAGTGGGCGGGCGGAGCTACCGGCTGGTCGTGAGCCGCACGCTGGCCGGGACGCTGCTCCCCGAGGCCGCCGTGCTCGTCCTGATGGAGCGCCTGAGCCCGGGGCTGCCGACCACTCAGGAGCTGCGGATCTCCTTCGGGCTTCGGGGCCGCGAGCCGCAGGTCGCGCTGCTTGCGGCGGAAGGGCTCTCCAACGCGGACATCGCCCGGCGGCTGCGGCTGAGCGCCCATACCGTCCGCCACTACCTCGAGCGGGTGCTCGACCGGCTCGGCCTCCATTCGCGCAAGGCGCTCGCCCTGCGGCTCATGGTCTCCGGCGGCGAGCGCCCGCAGCCGCCGGACCGCAGGTAAGCGCTTCTCCCCGCCGCGATCACGAGGTGCGAACCGGCAAGGCCGCTTGCCGCTTCCGGCTCGCTCGGGTACATTGTCACCGTGTTCGGAGGCGCTCGCGCACCGAATCCAACGTGATCAGAAGGGGCTGGCGTTGACGCCGGCCCCTTTTTTTCGGGGTTGTCGTTCCTGGCGCAGAGCTGCGCCGCGGCAACCGCGCCCCGCGTGGAGGCGTGATCCACGCAACCCGTAGTCGGCCGTGCGGCATGTCCTCACTCCGATTACATCATTACGCAAGGAGTAGGAACAATGCGCACCACTGGCACGGTCAAGTGGTTCAACGACGCCAAGGGCTTCGGTTTCATCACGCCCGAGGACGGTCAGAAGGACTGCTTCGTCCATCATTCGGCGATCCAGGCCCAGGGCTTCAAGAGCCTGGCCGAGGGTGACCGGGTAGAGTTCGACGTCGTGCAGGGTCAGAAGGGCCCGGCGGCGGAGAACGTCTCGAAGCTCGCGCAGTAAGCGGCGTGCGGCACCAGCCGCACGATGCATCGGGATGTAATCGCGACGGCCGGCTCCTCTTCGGAGGAGCCGGCCGTCGCCGTCTCTACCCCCAGGTCAGCGCTGCGCCCGCGCCTTCATCTCCTCAACCCAGTTCTGCACCACGATCAGCTCGTTGCGATCCGTCGGCGTGGTCTCCCTGAGCATCAGGAACCGCTTGTCGTCGGGGCTCACGTCGAAAGCCGGCACCGCGGGTACCGGCGAGTAGGGCGCGGTGGAGAAGAGCCGCCTGGGCGGGCTGATCGTGAACGACGCACCCGGCGCGACCTGCACGCTCATCATCTCGTTCTGCGTGCTGCGATAGAAGAGCTCCCGCCCGCTTCGCGACCACACCGGATCGGTGCCCCCCGCCGCCGAGACCTGCCACCGCGCGGATGCGGCGTCGGGGAACGGACGCACGTAGATCTCGAACACCCCCGACTCCTCCGACGCGTACGCCAGCCAGCGCCCGTCGGGCGAGACAGCCGCGTCGGCTTCGACAGCGGGGCTCGCGGCGAGCGACACCAGCGTGGTGTCTCCCATCCGGGTGGCGAGGATGTTGCCCCTCCCCGGGCCACCGATCGTGCTCCGCAGCACCAGCCAGCGGGCGTCACGCGTCTGGAGGACCTGTCCCCAGGTGGATGCGCCAGGCAGGAGGGTCTGCTCGCTGCCGGTGCCGTCGGCCCGGCGCATCGCGGGCACCCCGCCGATGTTGCTCACCCTCGCCAGGTAGAGGACGGACCGCCCGTCGGCCGACCAGGTCGGGCGCATGCTGCCGGTGTCCCCGAAGGTGAGCCGGGAGTAGGGACCCTCCGGGAGCTGCTTGACCCACACGGTGCTGAGCCCGTTCTGAACCACGTCCACCGCCAGCGCCTTGCCGTCGGGGGAGAGGGCGAAGTTGGAGATGATCCCCTGCGGCTGCCAGGCGGGATCGACGGGGCTTTCGGCTCCGTCCCGGCTGACCCAGACCGGCCGGCGCGACCCGGTGGCGCCCCCCGTCGTGTACATCAGGGTGCCGTTCTCCGACAGGTCGAGGTTGATGGAGAACCCGCTGCCCTCGACTCCGATTCCCTCGAGCAGTCCGATCGGGGAGCCGTTCGCTTCCAGCTTCTCGGGGTCGAACGGCAGCGCGAGGAGCTTCCCCTCCGCGGTCGCGACCAGGAGGTGTCCGGTCGGCGAGTACCGCGCGAACACGCCGCGCATGATCACTTTCGGCTCGCCCTTCGGCAGCTTCATCGCGACGATCTGGTAGTCCGCGGCCGACTGGCTCGGGCGCCGGGTCCGGAAGACCAGTCCGCCGCCTTCGGGCAGAAGCACGGGCCACTCCGCGCCTTCCTCCTTCCGCGCCAGCGCATTGTACACCAGCTCGGCGGGTCCGCCCGACGACCGCATGCGGATGATCCCCGAGTCCCCTTCGACGTAGATGTACCCGTCCGGCCCCCAGGTGCCGCCGGTCGAGTTCACGCTGTCGCTGAGCGTGAGCACGGGGCCGCCGTCGAGCGAGACCGTCCGGAGCGTCGTGCCGTTGATCAGGAACCCCACGTGGCGACCGTCGGGCGAGAAGAATGGCGTCCCGGCGTTCTCGGTTCCCGCGATCGGAGCCGAGGTCAGCTGGTCGTGCTCCCGGAGCCACAGCTTGCCGCCGCGCTCCGCGGGTCCCACGTACACGATCCGCTTTCCGTCCGGCGAGAGCGCGACCCGGTTGCCCGACTGGGTCACCGGCTGGAGCGCCTGCTCCGGCGGCATGAAGAGACTGAACCGGTTGACTGTCGGCGAGGGGGCCGGCCGGAGCCAGGCCCAGAGCGCCGCGGCGGTGGCTGCGAGGGCGACGCCGGCGAGCGCGAGGGTGATGGGATCGCGGCGCCTCGCGGCCACGGACGCGGCGGGGCCCGGCGCGGCCGCCGTCGAGGCCACGGTCGGCACGTAGTTCCGCCCCGCCAACGCCTCGGCGAACTCCGCGGCGGTGGCGAACCGGTCGGCCGGCAGCTTCTCCAGGGCGGTCCGTACCGCGGCTTCCACGTGCGGCGGGATGGTGTGGCGCTGGGGGAGCATGGCGCGCGGCGCCTCGGTGAGCACCCGGGCCACGACCGCCTGCGCGGTGGAGCCGGTGAACGGAGGGTCGCCGGTGAGCATCTCGTAGAGCATCGCGCCGAGCGCGTAGACGTCCGAGCGGGCGGTGATCTCCCGCTCGCCCATGGCCTGCTCCGGGCTCATGTAGTGCGGCGTGCCGAGCGACATGCCGGTCTCGGTCATCCGCTGGCCGCTGGCCTTGCTCGCCGCCAGCGCGATACCGAAGTCGGCCACCAGCGCCTGGCCGTCGTGGAGCAGGATGTTCTCCGGCTTGATGTCGCGGTGGACCACGCCGTGGCGGTGGGCGTAGTCGAGCGCCGAGGCCACCTCGGTGGCGATGCGCACCGCGTCGGCCACCGGGAGCTGCTTCTCACGGGTGAGCCGGTCGCGCAGCGTCTCCCCCTCGACGAACGGCATCACGTAGAAGAGGTAGGAGTCGGCCTCGCCGGAGTCGAACAGCGGCAGGATGTGCGGATGCTGGAGATTGGCGGTGAGCTTGATCTCGGCGAGGAACCGCTCGGCGCCGATGACCGCGGCCAGCTCGGGCCGCAGCACCTTGAGCGCGACCCTGCGGTCGTGCCGGACGTCCTGCGCCAGGTACACCGTCGCCATGCCCCCCGCGCCGACCTCGCGCTCGAGCCGGTAGCGGTCCTCGAGGGCGGACTGGAGACGGCTCAGCAGCTCGGGCATACGCCTGCTCCTGGGGTGATTGCCTTCGAGGATGGCGGTGGGGTGCGCCTGAAGCTACAGCCCGGGCCCCGCTCAGGCCAGATTCGGGGCGCATTTCAACCTGGGTGCATGTCCCGCGTCCGCGACCCGAGCCGCGGCGCGGCGCTCGTCACCCCTGGAACAGCAGCCGCACCGTCCACACCGCGATGATCATCGCGGCGGCGTCCGCCAGCAGCCCCGCCGGCACCGCGTGGCGCGTCTTCTTGATGCCTACCGCCCCGAAGTACACCGCGATCACGTAGAAGGTGGTCTCGCTGGAGCCGTACATGACGGCCGCCATCTTCACGAGGATCGAGTCCTCGCCGTACTGGTTGATCATGTCCACCACCAGCGCCGCCGAGCCCGAGCCCGAGAGCGAGCGGATGATGGCCATCGGAAGCAGCTCCGCGGGGAAGCCGATCACCCCCAGCACCGGATCGAGCGCGCGGGTCAGGGCCTCCATCGCGCCGCTGGCCCGGAACATCGCGATGGCGAAGAGGATCGCCACCAGATAGGGAATGATGCGAACCGCGACCTGGAACCCGTCCTTCGCCCCCTCGACGAAGCTCTCGTAGACCGGCACCCGCTTGTAGAGGCCGTACAGCGGGAAGCCCACCAGAATGAGCGGAAGGACGAAGTAGGAGAGGAGGCTGACGACGTTGCGCACGGTCTCCATGGCGGCCTCAGCCCTCCGCCGCCGCGGGCGGCGGCGGGTTCCGGTTGGGGTCGGACTCGCGGTAGCCCCGGAGACGTCCGAGCAGCTTGGCCGCCGCGATGGCGACGATGAGCCCCAGCAGCGTCGTCGTCAGAATCGGGAAGATCAGCGTGTTGATCTCCGTGCCCATGAGCGCCAGGAGCAGCACCGGCGGGACGAGCTGCAGACTGGCCGTGTTGATGGCCAGGAGCATGACCATCGAGTTGGTGGCGGTGTCCTTTGAGGGGTTGAGCTTCTGCAGCTCCTCCATGGCCTTGATGCCGAAGGGCGTCGCGGCGTTGCCCAGCCCGAAGGCGGTCGCCGTGAGGTTGAGCGCGATCATGCCGAGCGCCGGGTGGTCGGGCGGCACCTCGGGAAAGAGCGGGCGGAGTATGGGCCGGACCAGCTTGACGAGCGCGTACACGATCCCCGCGTCCTCCGCGATCTTGAGGATGCCGAGGAAGAGCGCCAGCACGCCGATGAGACCGAGCGAGATCTCCGCGCCCGTCCTGGCGAAGTCGATGGCCGCGGTGGCGATGGCGTTCAGCTTCACGAAGCGCACCGGCTCGAAGACCACACCCGCGGTCGCGGCCGGCGGCGTGAATCCGACCAGCCGGCCCTGGAGCTCGTCGTCGCGCGACTTGGAGATCTTGCCGATCGTGGCGAGCGGCTCGGGGAGCCTGGCCTTCGCGTCGAAGCGGAGCTGGGCTCCCTCCTGCGTCTGCACCAGGTAGCCGGGGTAGCTGGCGGCAGGCGTCTGCTCGGTGCGGTAGAAATCGGCGTACTCGCGGGGCCCGATCCGGATCTCGACCGGGACGCGGCGGGCGGCCGGGTCGTAGCCCTCGGGAAAGGTCAGCTCCACCGGGAGCGGCCGGCCGTTGCGGTACCTGTCGCTCGCGAGGTCGCGGACGTCGTAGCCGATGGCGAAGAGGAAGCTGGAGACGATCAGGCCCGCCCAGATGTAGTTCAGCATCGACCGGCCATGTTGTGGTGGAGTGTTCGGGGGATGGGAACGAATACGAGGGGGGAGCGGGGTCTCGCAAGCTCGATGTGAGCGCCGTCGTTTCAGTCAGCCTGACGAAAGCTGCACGGCGCGACCCGCGATTCGGGCCGCGAAGCGCGATGGCGTGACTTGCACCGGCGGAGCGTCACTGCCCGGGACACGCGCATAACCGGCCGTCCGCCGCTGGTACGACAAATGCCGCCCCAGCCGGTACCGGAAGCACTGCAAGCCCTCGCCTATCCCGGGACCCATGGCCAACACCCCGCGCGAGCACCGGCCCGACCCGATGGAGCGGGAAGTAGATCGTCTCCTCGCGCAGCTCGCCACCGTCGGCTCCCCACCGGCGCCGGATCGAGTTCCGCACGGCAGGGCTCCGGCTCGGCACCCGATCGCGAGGCCCGGATCGAGCGGCGCCACGCCCTCGATCCCCGCCAGGTCACACCGCGTGATCGCCGCCCTCTGGGCTCGCGTGCTGCTCGGCGCGGCGCTCGGCGGCTCGATGACCCAGTGGCCCTATGGCCATGAATGCGACCTGCGGCTCCTCGCCTACCTGGGCGCGGTGCTGGCGGTGCTGCTCGCCGGCGGGTGGATCGCGCTTGCTTCCTGGAAGCTGCGCAGCAGCGTCACCCACGTGCTGTCGCTCGTTCTGTTCTTCTGGGGGCTCGTGCTGGCCGCCGAGCAGGTGCTGCCGCGCATCGGGTACGCCGCGGACCGGGAGAGCTGGCGCTGCTCCGGCCGGGCGGTGGCGCCGCCGTCCACCATCCTGCCGGCATCTCCCTAGGATCCGACAGGCCGCCGAGGTCGGACCACCCGCACCACCTCGATGCGCATGGTAATCTCCGCGGTCCAACTGGCCCCCTGCCGTAATCCCTGCGATATTGCCCCCATCTCCAACGACATCTCCGGTTCCGCCGAATGACCAGCCCTTCAGCCCGCCTCACGTCGGCACTGGCCGACCGGTATCGCCTCGGGCACGAGGTGGGCCAGGGCGGCATGGCGACGGTCTACCTCGCCGAAGACCTCCGGCACGGCCGCAAGGTCGCGATCAAGGTCCTGCACCCGGAGCTCTCCGCCGTCATCGGCAGCGAGCGCTTCCTGGCCGAGATCAAGGTCACGGCCAATCTCCAGCACCCGCACATCCTGGGGCTGATCGACTCGGGCGAGGCCGACGGTCTGCTCTACTACGTGATGCCCTACGTCGCCGGCGAATCGCTGCGCGCGCGGCTGCACCGCGAGAAGCAGCTCCCGGTGGACGACGCCCTGCGGCTCGCCCGGGAGGTCGCCTCGGCGCTCGACTACGCTCATCGCCAGGGCGTGGTCCATCGAGACATCAAGCCGGAGAACACGCTGCTGCAGGACGGGGCGGCCCTCGTCGCCGACTTCGGCATCGCGCTCGCGGTCGAGCAGGCCGGGGGTCACCGCATGACCCAGACCGGGATGTCGCTGGGCACCCCCGCCTACATGTCCCCCGAGCAGGCGATGGGCGAGCGGGAGATCGGCCCCCGGAGCGACGTGTACGCGCTCGGCGCCATGACCTACGAGATGCTCGCCGGCGAGCCGCCCTTCACCGGGCCCACTTCGCAGGCCATCGTCGCCAAGGTGCTCACCGAGCAGGCGCCTCCGCTCCGGACCAAGCGGCCCAGCGTACCTCCGGCTGCGGAGAGCGCGATCCATACCGCCCTTCAGAAGATCCCCGCCGATCGCTGGGGCTCCGCCCGGGAGTTCAGCGACGCGCTGGCCGGAGCCGGACCGCCGCGCGCTGCGGCCGCCCCGACCATCCCGCTGGCCGCCCCCCGTGCTCCGGCCGCCGGAGGCACCCGCTCGGCAGTGCCGTGGCTGGGCTGGGTGGCGGCCGGACTCGCCGCCGCCTTCGCCGTGTGGTCGCTGCGACGCCCCCGTCCCGACCTGCCCCCGTCCCGCCTGGCGATCCTCGCGCCGGGGCTCGGCGGGAGCGGCGCGGGCTCGTCACAGCGGCACCTGGCGTTCCTGCCCGACGGCCAGGCAGTGGTGTACTCCCTGATGGGCGGCGACGGCGTGATGCACCTGGTCCGCCAGCCGCTCGATGCGGAGGGCCCGTCGCCGATTCCGGGCGCCGCCGGCATGGGCAGTCCGCTGATCTCCCCCGACGGCCGGTACCTGGCCGGGACCCAGGCCGTGAAGAGCCAGGTGCTCCGCCTGCCCATGGATGGCGGCAGCCCCGAGCTGCTGGTTCGCGGGACCCTCAGAACGGACGACGCCGCGTGGGCGCCGAATGGAAGACTCTGGCTCACCGGGGCCGGGGCCATCGCGGAGGTCGTAGGGGACTCGCTCGTCGCCCGAGTCCCGGGAGACCAGTACGCGCTGCAGCAGATCCTGCCGGACGGCCGCACCGCGCTGGTCATTCGGACCCGGGTCGGCACCACCGGCGGGCCGGTTCTCCTGGTGGATCTCGAGACCCGGGCGGAGACCGCGCTCCTCGGCACACCGGTCGTCGAGGCGCGGGTCACGCGGGGCTTTCTGGTGTTCGTGCTGCAGGGCGGGATCCTGCAGGCCGCGCCCTTCGATCAGGACGGCGGCCGGCTGACGGGGCCCCCGGTGACGGTGGGCACCAACGTGGCCGTCACCGGGACTTCGATAGTCCAGTTCGCCGTGGCGGCCAACGGCAACGTGGCATACGTGCCGGAGGAACCGACCTCCCTGGTGTTCGTAGACCGGACCGGGTCGAGCCGGTCGGTCCTCGACGAGCGGCGCAACTACCACCATCCGCTGTTCTCGCCCGACGGCCGCCGGCTGCTGCTCGACTTCACCTCGATCGAAGGGCGCAACGTCTGGGTCATGGCGCTGGAGGAGGGCACCCTCTCCCGCGCCAGCTTCGATCGCGACGGGCACGACGCCACCTGGACCCCTGACGGCCGCTTCATCACGTACATCGTTCCGGTGAGCGGGCCTGATGGCGTCACGCTGGTCCTCATGCGCAAGCCTCCGGGAAGCGCCGAGCCGCCCGACACGCTGCTGGCCTCGCGCCTGCTGTCCTATACCGGTGTCTGGCTGCGGGACGGCAGCGCCCTGGTCACCACCGCCACCAACCTGCGCCGCGATCCGCGCCGGCCGGATTCGGTCCAGGCCGACTCCCGCACCGATGCCGCCATCGTGCGCAACGCGGGCAAAGGGCCCATCGAGCCCCTCGTCGCCAGCGCGTTCTCGGAGCAGTACGTCGGCGTCTCGCCCGACGGCCGCTGGATCTCGTTCGTCTCCGACCAGTCGGGACGCGACGAGGTCTACGTGCGCGACATCAAGGGCGAGGCAGACCAGGTGCTGGTCTCCATCGACGGGGGGAACGAGCCGGTCTGGAGCCGCGATGGGAAGGAGCTCTTCTACCGCGAGACCAAGGACGCCGATCCCTACCTCGTCGCCGCCGCCATCGCGACGGAGCCGCTCCTGCAGGTGGCCGGCCGAAAGCGGCTCTTCCCCATCGGGGACATCGTGGGCACCGCGCCGCACGCCAACTACGACATCTCGCCCGACGGGAAGACCTTCGTCATGGTGCGCCGGAGCCCGGCGGCCCGCATCGTCGTCATCCAGAACCTGCCCGCCCTCGTGCGGCGGCTCCAGGGCGAGCGGCCGGCGACGCAGTAAGCCGTGCGCTGTCGCTCAACTCATTCGCCCTGGGGCAACCTCATCGCCCGGTGTAGGAGCGGGCCTCCCGGACCACCGATGCCCTCGACCCCCCGCCCGCCTGCTCGACCACCTGTCGATAGAACGCCGCCGCGGCGCTCTTCTCCCCGGCGTCACGCGCCGCCCGGGCGGCGCCCAGCAGGCTGTTGAGTCGCCTGGGATAGAGCTCCAGCGAGCGCCGGTATTCCGCGAGCGCATCGGCCGGACGCTTCTGCGCCATGAGCAGATCGCCGAGCAGCTCGTGCGCGGGCAGCGTGGGCCCGGGCGTGACCGCCGGCTTCGGCGTGCCGGCCTCGAGATCGGCTGCCCTCCGCAGCAGTACCACGCCCGAGTCCGGATGCCCCGCCGCCTGGGCCAGCCATCCCTGTACCCCCAGCCGCAGCACGCCGATCTGCCGGGTGAAGACTGGCTCGGCCGACCGGCCGGATGCGGCCTCCAGCTCCTCGAGCCGCGCGACGGCGGCGCGAGCCTGGTCCAGCCGCCCCGAGCGCGAGGCGCCGAGCCCGCGCGCGAACCACGTCACCGCCTCCGGCCAGGCGAACCTGTCCCAGTCGAGCGAAGAGGGCTCGCGCGGCACCAGCGCCATCGCCTCACCCCAGGCGTGCCGCTCCAGCGCATACCGCGCATCGGTGGACGACCGGTGAAAGGCGGTCTTGAACGTGGGCTCCAGAGGCCCCGTCCTGCGCAGGCGCTGAATCTGGGCGAGCGCCTCGGCGTCCGCGCCGATCTGCAGGTACGCGTACACCAGGTACTCGATGGCATGGGGGAACTCGTCCCACACCAGCCGGCCACCCTCCCCTGCCGGGTGCTCCAGCGCCGCGTCCGCCGCCCGCAGGTTCCCGGCGATGACCGGCTTCCACTCTCCGAGGCGGGTGTAGATGTGCGTCGGCATGTGGAGCGCGTGAGGGTTCCCCGGCGCCACCGCCACGTACCGTGGGAGCACCTCCGGCGACTCCCGCTCCCTGCCGGGCACGTCGTCGGCATGGATCAGGTAGTGCATCGCCCCCGGGTGGTCGGGATATCGCCGATACACGTCCAGCAGCAGCTCGGCCGCGCGGTCGGCCTGGCGCCGGGCATTCCCCGCGGGCGGCGTGACCGCGAGCGTCGCGAGCGCGAGCCACACTTCCGCCTCCGGGTCCCGCGGAAAGGCCGCGTGGACCCGTTCCATCCCCTGTTCCCACCCTGCCACGCGCTGCTGGTATGTGATCGAGTCCGGCTCGCGAAAGAAGGCCGCACCCGATTCGAGGAAGAGCCGCTCGCGCCTGGTCGGCGTGCCGAGCGCACGCGCTTTCCTTATCTCGTCGCGGCCGCGACGGATGTCGTCGGGGCCCGGCCGGGTGGGCCACAGCGGCTGGAACAGCGTCATCGCGACACCCCAGTGGGCCATGGCGCACCTGGGATCGATCTCCGCCACCTGCCCGAACCCAGCTCTCGCCTCGGGATAGGTCATGTGATGCAGCAGCGCCATCGCGCGGTCGAAGGCGCCCTGCGCCTGGCCGGAGCAGGAGATAGGAAAGTGGACCGTCCCGAGGCTGTCGGCGTGGGCGTGCGCTTCCTGCGCGGCCGTCGCGGGGGCTCGGCTCACGACTGCGAGGGTCGCGAGCGCAACCGAGCAGCACGCAGGGGCGACGCGTCGCCTTACCGTCTTCGCCATCGCTGTGTCCTCTCCGAAGCCAAGGCAGCGGATCGAGCACCGACCCGCACCGTAGAAACGACGGTGTCGCCGGGTCAGCCCGAGGAATCTCGGCCGGCTGCCGGGACGTCGAGTGGGTCTGTGCTGGAAAATGGCTGCGTCAGGGGCGGCGTGCGCAAGAGGGCGGCGGCGCGGCCAGCCTCCACGCTTCACCTCGTGGAGGCAGGGATTCGACGATCGGATCAGGTTCGGCGATCGGGTCAGGTTCCCGGTGCGTCCACCAGACGCACCCGGGTCGTGACTCTTTCCGACCCGCGTTGCACCGACAGGGTCACTTCGGTCCCCGGCGATCGATCCCGAAGCGCGCGGCGGAGGTCGCCGCCCCCGGCGATCGGCTCGTCGTCCACCCGGGTGATGATGTCGCCACGCCTGAGCCCCGCGCGCTCTGCCGGGCTCCCCGGACTCACGGCCGCCACGATCACGCCCTGCTTCACCGGCAGCCCGAACGTGCTCGCGACCTCGGGCTCGAGGTCGCGGTATTCGATCCCGAGGAACGCGCGACGCACTCGCCCCGTGGTGAGCACCTGCTGCGCCACGTCATTGGCCAGGTTGATCGGAATGGCGAAGCCCAGCCCCTCGGATCCCGGGGCGCGGATGACGGCGGTGTTGATGCCGATCACGCGTCCCCGCGAATCCAACAATGGACCGCCCGAGTTCCCCGGGCTGATGGCCGCGTCGGTCTGGATGAGCTGATCCAGGCCGAAGCCCGGCGGCGCGCGATTCACGGCGGACACCACCCCGCTGGTGACCGTGCGCTCGAGCCCCAGCGGATTGCCTATCGCCACGGCGCGCTGGCCCACCTCGAGCGAGTCGGAGTCGCCCAACTTCGCCGCCGGCAGGCCGCTGCCCCGTACCCGTACCACCGCCACGTCCACCGTCGGGTCTCGTCCGATCACGGTGCCTTCCAGCGTTCGGCCGTCGGCCAGGCCGACTCGAACCTGCTTGACCGAGCCCACCACGTGCGCGTTGGTCAGGAGGATCCCGTCGCTCCGAATCATCACCCCGGAACCCGAGCCGTCCGGGCGAACCACGCTCACCACCGCAGGCGACACCTGACGGGCGACCCCGATGATGGTCCGCTCCTCGGCCGTGAGGCCGGCCCGCACCGCCGCCGGCCCCGCCGCTGCAGCCGCCTCCTGGCTCTCGCGTTCCATCACCGGGGACGGCCCGGGCGACCCGGCGCTCGTCTGTCCCAGGACAAAACCGATCCCGCCCGCCAGCAGCGTCGCCAGCAGCACCACAGCGTTCGCGGCTCTCATGCGGCGGTTCCTCCGGCCTGCACAGTGACGTCACCCCGGTCCACCGGACCTTCCATCACAGAATACCGGGCTGTCACAGGATACCGGGCTGTCGCCGGCTCGCCGTCGGGAAAGCCCCACCCGCCGACTCACGACTTCCCCGACACCGCAGACATGCCCAGGGGCCACGTTACAGGTCAGGCTCAGCCGGCGCCGGGTTCGGACGGCTGTCCCAACGAGGAAACCGACGGAGGCATACCGGCCATGAAAGCTCGACCCAGCTCGCAGGAGCTCGCCCGGCTGGCCTTCTTCACCCAGGCGGTCCACCAGCTCCCGGATCTCTACGCTCTCGTCAAGCCGCTGCTCACGGGCTATGAGACGGCGGGCGAGCTGATGCCCGGCGAGCTGACCGCGGAAGACGTGATCGACGAGGTGGTGCTGCAGGCCTACCGCCAGTTCGTCCAGGATCCGGACCGGCGAAGGCCGGGAGACTGGCTCGAGCGAATGGCCCGGGAGCGGCTCGAGAGTGAAGTCCGGCGGCTCAGGGCCGAGCGGGAGCGCTCGGTCCACATCGAGGAGGACATCCCCGAGACCCCTCCGGCCGAAGAGGCCTCCACCCTGGGCGAGGAGATCCTTTACTTCCACCAGCCGGACGAGGATCTCAAGCTGGAGGACGTCATGCCCGCGGTGTCGCCGCGGGACACGCCCGAGTCGCCCCGGAAGCCGCGGCGACGGGCCAGGCGGCCCGGTCGGCGCCGCTGAGCCCTACGCCGTCGGCTCCAGCTCTCCCCGCGCTCTCCGCTCCAGCGGGAGCAGGGCCGCGTAGATCTCCCGATGCACCGGCACCGCGACGCCCAGCCGCTCGCCGATCCTTATGACGGCGCCCACCTGCGCCTCGAGCTCCGAGGGTCGGCCCTGCATGATGTCCCTCTGCATGGAAGCGGTGCCGTCCGCCGGCAGGCCGTCGATGAACGCCAGAGTCTTCTCCACCGTGTCGGCCGGCAGCGCGACCCGATTGCGGAGCGCCACCTCGTAGATCTCCTGGAGCGCCCGGCGCAGCAGCTCCCGTGATCTCGGCTCGCTCCGGATCGCGCCGATCGGCATCCGGGTCAGCGCGCCGACACCGCTCAATGCCGCGATGAACAGGAACTTGCTCCACATCGCGGCCCGGATGTCCGGCGGCACCTCGACGGTCACTCCACGCGACCGGGAGAACGCCCGGCGAAGCGCCTCGACCCGCGCGCTGCTCGAGCCATCCAGCTCGCCGAAGGCGACGTATGGCGTGACACCCGCGTGACGGATGTGTCCGGGGCCTTCTATGAAGGAGAGGATCTGACAGAGCCCGCCGAGCACGCGCCCCGGGCCGAGCACGGCGGCGAGCTGGTCAGGGACTTCGATGCCGTTCTGAAGGGAGACGACGAACGTCCGCTCGCCGACGAGCGGGCGCATGGCCTCCGCGGCCTCGGGGACCTGCCAGGCCTTCACGCCGAGGAGGACGACGTCCACTGGTCCGAGGGCGGCGGGATCGTCGCTGACCTGGGCGGGGGACACCACGAAGTCGCCATCGACACTGCTGACCCGGAGACCATGCTCCCGGATCGCGGCCAGGTGCCGTCCCCGGGCGACGAAGCGGACGTCCTCTCCAGCCTCGGCCAGCCGCCCGCCGAAGTAGCCACCGACCCCGCCGGTGCCGAAGACGGCGAATGTGAGATTGTCCATGGCTGATTGTGCTGGGAGAGGACCTCGAAGGCAATCGCGTCGCCCCACGGCCCGCCGGTGGCACCCGACTTGCCACTCCGGCCCCCACCGAGCAGCCTTCAGAGTCCAACGAACCCACGGCCGGGCACCTGCGCCCGGCCGTTCGAGCCGGCGCGGGGTGACAGCGTCGGCCACGCAACAGGAGCGGGAGCAGCGTTGATGGGTGGGTCCTACAGGCAGTGTAGCGAGTGCGGCAAGCGGGCCTTGAGCATCGCCACCCGGTGCCCCGGCTGCGGCCGCGAGCTCCCTGCCCCGGAAGTCCCGGAGCGCGGTCCGGACCTCGGCCGTTTCCTGTCGCCGGGCCTGGTGGCGGGGGTACTCGCAGTCGCGGCGATCATGTCGGCGGCGGAGCTGGGGCTGACGAGCTCGCCTTCGGATCGGCCCTCCTCCCTCGCCGCGGACTCCGCGGCCGCTCTTCCCGAGGTCGGGTACGCCCCAGGGCCGGACCGGCTGAGCACGGCCGGCGCCGCCGCGCGGCCGGCCGAGAACGTGAGCGAGCTGCTCGTCGCGCGGACCTGGACCCATGTACGCAGATCGCGCAGCAGGCGCGCCGACCTCGAGGCCGTGCTCACGCCCGGCGACACGGTCCTGGCCGACTCGCTCCAGCGGGACTGGTACCGCGTAGCGCTGGACGGAGAGGTGCTCGGGTACGTCCATCGGTCCACGCTCACGCTGCCGGCGGCACGGACCGAGCGGCCGGAGGCGAGAGAAGGCCCGGGGACCTGAGGGGTCATCAGGGCCGCCCGCACTGGCCCGCGCGGGCACGCAGATGCATCTTTGAGCCTTCCCCTCACAGAAAACCCACATGCCCGAGCTCCTCGGCCGCCTCCAGGGGGCGCTGTCGGACCGCTACCGGATCGAGCGCGAGATCGGCGCCGGCGGAATGGCGACGGTGTACCTGGCGCAGGACCTCAAGCACGACCGCAAGGTCGCGCTGAAGCTCATGCGGCCCGAGCTGAGCGCCGTGATCGG
>CAMPKP010000012.1 GCA_946887295.1 uncultured Gemmatimonadota bacterium
GCTCTCCCGCCGGGTCGTGGAAGATGCCCACCGCGGCACGCTGCTGCTCGAGCCCTCCGACAAGGGAGCCTGTTTCCTGATGCGCATTCCGCTGGCCGATCCGCGCGGATGATCGATACCTCGTCCCCCGAGCTGCCGCTCGCCCTCAATCCGGCGCAGCGGGAGGCGGTCGAGCACGTCCATGGCCCGATGCTGGTGCTCGCCGGCGCCGGGTCGGGCAAGACACGCGTCCTCACCACCCGGATCGCCACGCTCATCGAGCGCCATGGGGTGCCCCCCGAGCGCATCTTCGCGGTCACCTTCACCAACAAGGCCGCCGGCGAGATGAAGCAGCGGATCGGCCGGCAGCTGGGCCGCGACCCGTCCGGCCTCTGGATCGGGACCTTCCACTCCCTCTCCGCCCGGCTGCTGCGGCGCGAGGCCGAGCTGCTGGGGTTCACCCGGCAGTTCACCATCTATGACGAGGACGATCGTCTCAGTCTGATCAGGCGTCTGATGGAGCAGCGGGGCCATTCGACCAAGATGTTCCCGCCCCGCGCGGTCCAGTCCCTGATCTCGGCAGCGAAGAACCGCATGGTCCCGCCGTCGGAGCTGGCGGCCGGGTCGCCGTTCGACCGGCTCGCGGCGGTCGCCGCCGACGTGTACGAGGCTCTGGGACCGGCCCTCAAGGCGGCGAACGCGATGGACTTCGACGATCTCATGCTGCACCCGCTCACGCTCTTCCGTGAGCATCCCGACCGGCTTCGGGCCTACCAGCAGCGGTTCAGCTTCGTCCTGGTGGACGAGTTCCAGGACACCAACCGGGCCCAGTACCAGCTGATCCGCCTGCTCGGAGCGCACGGCAACGTCTGCGCGGTCGGCGACGACGATCAGTCGATCTACGGGTGGCGCGGCGCCGACGTGCGGAACATGCAGGACTTCCTCACCGATTTTCCGGGCGCGAAGCTGGTGCGGCTGGAGGAGAACTATCGGTCCACCCAGATCGTGCTCGATGCCGCCAACGGCGTGATCGCCGAGAATACCGGCCGGATCGGGAAGACGCTCACCACCCGCCGGCGCGGCGGCGAGATGGTGACCCTGCTGGCCGCCGCCGACGAGCGCGACGAGGCGGAGTGGGTGGTGCGTGAGCTGGAGCGCCGCAGCGCGGCCGGCGAGTGGCGCTACGCCGAGATGGCGGTGCTCTATCGCACCAACGCCCAGAGCCGCGCGCTGGAGGAGGCCTTCCGCCGCGCCGGGATCCCCTATCGCCTGATCGGCGCCATCAGCTTCTACGAGCGGCGGGAGGTGAAGGACCTGCTGGCGTACCTCCGGCTCGCCGCCAACCCGTCCGACGACGAGGCGTTCCTGCGCGCGGTCGGCGTTCCCCGCCGGGGACTCGGCGACACCAGCCTCTCCATCCTCGGGCAGAGCGCCACGCGGTGGAGCAAGCCGCTGCTGGCGACGGCACGGGCGGCGGATGGCATTCCCGACCTTCGGCCCAACGTGCGGGAGGCCTTTCGGACGTTCGCCGGGTTCATCGACGGACTCGCGGAGCGAGCCGGACGCCTGGCCCCCGCCGAAGTTCTGGAGCACGTCATCCGCGGGATCGACTACGAGGCCGTGCTCCATGCCGAAGGCCCCGAGGGCGCCGACCGCTGGGAGAACGTCCGCGAGCTGCTGGCCAGCGCGGCCGACTGGTCGGAGGAAGTGAGCGAGGACCCCGAGTCGGGCACGCCGCTCGAGCGGTTTCTGGCTGAGGCGGCGCTGCTCTCGTCGGCCGAGACGGTCGTGGGGAACGAGGACGGCGTGACGCTCATGACCCTGCACACGGCCAAAGGCCTGGAGTGGCCCGTCGTGGTCCTGACGGGCCTCGAGCACGGGCTCTTTCCACTCGCCCGGGCCGAGGAGCAGCCCGACGGCCTGGAGGAGGAGCGGCGCCTCTGCTACGTGGGCCTCACCCGCGCCAAGGACAAGCTCTATCTCACCTGGGCCCGCGCGCGCCGCCGCGGCGGCGAGCTCCGGCCCGGAATGCCCTCCCGCTTCCTCAAGGGGCTTCCTCCGAACATCGTGGAAGAGCGGAGAACCACCTCGCTGTGGGCGCCCGACTGGTCGGGCGGGCAGGGGGGCAGGCGCCGCGCGGGGCAGGGCCACTGGCGCGGCTCCCGCGCTTCGACCTACACCAATGTGCCCGCCGCCCCTGCCCCCGAAGCGGCGGCGGAGGAGTCCCAGGACACGCCCCGCTACGTGAAGGGCGAGCGGGTTCGCCATCGCCGCTTCGGCAGCGGGACGATCCGCGGGCTCAGCGGCGTCGGCCGCGATCTCAAGGTGTCGGTCGCGTTCGACGATGAAGAGGTGGGCGAGAAACAGCTGCTCGTGGCCTATGCCGGCCTCGAGCGCGAATGGGAGAGCGCATGAGCATCGGCCGGAACGACGTGCTGCACGTGGCCAGGCTGGCCGAGCTCGCCGTGCGGGAGGGGGAGCTGGACCGGCTGGTGGACCAGCTCAACCGCATCGTGGACTACGTGGCGCAGCTCGACCAGGTCCCCGCCGACCGGATGGCGGCGGCGTTCCTTCCCGGACCAGCGTCCATCACGCTGCGGGACGACGTCCCCGGGCCGGTGCCGCTGGCGCGGCCGCCGGCGGAGTTCGCACCCGAGTTCGCCGACGGGTTCTTCCTCGTGCCGCGCCATGGCGCCATGGAGGACTCGTGAGCGCGGCGACGGATGTCGCGGCGGCCACGGCGGCACGCCTCGCCGCCGCGGCGCCGCTCAACGCGACGCTGCACTGGTCCCCGGACCTGTTGAACGCGGAGGCCGCCCGGGTGGACGCCATGCCCACGCCCGGTCCTCTCGCGGCGGTGCCCATCGCCGTCAAGGACAACATCGTCACCGTGGAGCAGCCGACCACCTGTGCCTCCAGGATTCTGGAAGGCTACGTCTCCCCCTTTGCCGCGACCGCCGTGACGCGGCTTCGGGCGGCCGGGGCGATGGTCGCCGCCAAGACCAACATGGACGAGTTCGCCATGGGCTCGTCCACCGAGCACTCGGCGTTCGGCCGGGTGAAGCATCCGCTGGATCCGGAGCGCGTGCCCGGCGGCTCCTCGGGCGGGTCCGCGGCGCTGGTGGCCGCCGGCGTGGTTCCCGCCGCCCTCGGCTCGGAGACCGGCGGGTCGGTGCGGCAGCCGGCGAGTTTCTGCGGTGTGGTGGGCGTGAAGCCGAGCTACGGCCGGGTGAGCCGCTACGGGCTGGTCGCCTTCGGCTCATCGCTCGATTGTATCTCGGTCTTCGGCCGCAATGTCGATGTCGCCGGCCGGGTGCTGAGCGTCATGAGCGGCGCCGATCCGCTGGACGCGACTGTCCTGGATCGGCCGCCGATGCCGGTGCCCACGCCCGCGACGGATCTGCGCGGCCTCCGCATCGGACTGCCGCGCGAGTACTACCCGTCCGACCTCGACGCCGGCGTCGCGGCCGCGCTTCGGCGCACCCGGGAGGCGATCCAGGATCTCGGTGGCGAGATCTGCGAAGTCTCCCTGCCGCACTCGCCGTACGCCGTGCCGACCTACTACATCGTGGCGCCGGCCGAGGCCGCCGCGAACCTGGCCCGCTACGATGGGGTGCGCTACGGTGTCCGCAAGGTCGGACCGGAAGGCGACATCCACTCCCTCTACCGCACCACGCGGGGCGAAGGCTTCGGCGCAGAGGTACAGCGGCGGATCCTGGTGGGAACCTACGTGCTGAGCGCGGGGTACTACGACGCGTACTACCGCAAGGCGCAGCGGGTGCGCGCGCTCATCGCGGACGACTTCAGGCAGGCGTTCGCCAGCGTGGACCTGCTGCTGACCCCGACCACGCCCACGCCGGCCTTCAAGGCGGGCGAGAAGACGGGAGATCCGGTGTCGATGTACCTCGCCGACATCTTCGTCTGCGCCGTGAGCCTGGCGGGGCTGCCGGCCGTGAGCCTGCCGGTGGGGCGCAGCGGCGGTCTTCCGGTGGGAGCGCAGCTCATCGCGCCCTTCTTCGAGGACGAGCGGCTGCTCTCGGCGGCCGCGGCCATCGAGCGCGTCGTGCCGGCCGACGGGGAGGTCCGCTGATGACGTGGGAGACGGTGATCGGGCTGGAAGTCCACGTGCAGCTCAGCACCAGGACCAAGATGTTCTGCGCCTGCCGCACCACGTTCGGCGACCCGCCCAACACCAACGTCTGTCCGGTGTGCCTGGGGCTGCCGGGCGCGCTCCCGGTGCCGAACGCCGAGGCCGTGCGGCTGGGCGCCACCGCGGCGCTGGCCCTGGGCTGCACCGTCCACCACACCAGCGTCTTCGCCCGGAAGAACTACTTCTATCCCGATCTCCCCAAGGGATACCAGATCTCCCAGTTCGACCAGCCGCTCGCCACCGGGGGGCGGGTCACCTTCGAGTCGCCGGAGCGCGGCCGGATCCAGGCCGGGGTCACCCGGCTCCATCTCGAGGAGGACGCCGGCAAGCTGGTCCACGACCGGTTCCCGGGAAGGACCGCGGTGGACCTGAACCGCGCCGGTGTCCCGCTCGCCGAGATCGTGAGCGAGCCCGACCTCCGCTCCCCGGCCGAGGCTCGGGCCTATCTCACCACGCTGCGGCAGATTCTGGTCTATGCCGGGGCGAGTGAGTGCAGCATGGAGCAGGGGAGCCTGCGGGTGGATGCCAACCTCTCCATCCGCCGGCCCGGCGAGACCAGGCTCGGCACCAAGTCGGAGGTGAAGAACCTCAACTCCTTCGCCAACGTCGAGCGGGCGCTGGAGGCGGAGCGCGAGCGGCAGATCGCGCTCCTCGAGAGCGGGGACCGGGTCGCCCAGGTGACCCTGCTGTTCAACGCGGCCAGCGGACGCATCAAGCAGCTCCGGTCGAAAGAGGAGAGCCACGACTACCGCTACTTCCCCGACCCCGATCTCCCCCCGCTGGTGCTGGACGACGCATGGATCGCGGAGCGGCGGGACGCCCTCCCCGAGCTGCCCGAGGCCCGGCGGAGCCGCCTCGAGCTGGCGCTCGGCATTCCGGCGTACGACGCCCGTGTGCTCACCAGCGAAGCGCCGGTCGCGGACTACTTCGAGTCGGTCGTCGCGGCCGGGGTCGAGCCCAAGACCGCAGCGAACTGGGTGATGGGAGACGTGATCGCCACGTTCAACGAGACCGGCGGCTTCCCGGTCCCGGCCCCGAAGCTCGCGGCCCTGGTGGATCTGGTCCGCGCCGGCACGCTGAGCCACCAGGCGGCCAAGCGGGTGTACGTCGAGATGGCCCGCTCGTCCGGCGGCGAGCCCGCGGACGTGGCCGAGCGCCTCGGCCTGGTGCAGGTGAGCGATCAGGGCGCGCTCGCCACCTGGGTGGACGAGGTGCTCGCGACGAGCCCGGCCGAGGTCGCCCGCTACCGGGCGGGCGAGACCAAACTCATGGCCTTCTTCGTGGGGCAGGTGATGAAGCGGAGCAAGGGGAAAGCGGATCCGAAGGCGGTACAGCCGGTGCTGCAGGAGAAGCTCGAGTAGGGGCTTGCTACGACGCTTCCTTCCCGCGCATTTCCTCTCCGCGCGCTTCCTTCCGCTGCCCCAGCTCCACCAGCGTCATGGGATCCACCGAGATCACGCCGTAGCGCATGATCCAGTGCAGGTGCGGCCCCGTCACCCGTCCGGTTCGGCCGACCGAGCCGATGAGCTGACCCGCGGCGACCGTATCGCCCTCCGCCACGCTCGCCCGGCTCAGGTGAAAGTATCCGGTCACCAGTCCGGCGCCGTGGTCGAGGTAGACCGCGCGACCCGCCAGGTAGAAATCCGCCACCAGCGCGACGACACCGCGCGCCGCGGCCTTCACCGGAGCCCCGACCGCCCCGGCGAAGTCGGTTCCCATGTGGCGGCTCGTCACCTGCCCGTTGAACTCCCTCGCCCCGCCGTAGGCGCTCGTGATCCGGCTGTCGCGCGGCTGCGCGACCGGCGAAGCCCAGAGTTTCGGCGTCTGGTGCGAGCGAAGCGATACCGCGCGGGCCCGGGCCAGCTCCGACTCGACCCTGGCCCGGGTGGCGCTGTCGTACGTCACCATGCGGGGCGGCACCCGGAGTCTCTCGCTGGGATAGCTGGGCTGGCGCACCAGCACATGTACGGTGGACGAGTCCACCCGCCCCTGTCGCGAGAGCCGCAGCGAGACCGCGAGCGTGTCGCCGCCTTCCAGCGGAAGGCCGAGCAGCGCGACGAAGCCGTCCTGCCCGCGCTCGAAGTGGAGGGGCTCTCCCGCCGCTTCGCCCTCCACCCCTATGAGCCGGGGCTGGTCGTTGCGCGCGGGATCGTCCTCGACCTCGAGCCAGGCGACCGAGCCGCGCGCCGGCACCGCCGGCATGCTCCGAACCACCGCCGAGGCGGCGGCGAACTGTGTCGCCGAGGCGCGAGAGGCCGGCGGGCACAGCAGCAGCGTCAGGAAGGCCCGGCGGAACGCCCGGCTCATGGGAGAACCCGCCTGCGGATCGTCTCGGTGGGGTCCATCGTCGGCGGCGCGGCTCAGCGTCGCCGGGTGACGAGCGCCTTCGGCGAGGGGGCGGCACCCTCCGGCGCGCGCCAGGGCAGCTTCTGCGACACTCGGGTCCAGTACTCCAGCGGCCGCTCGGGGAGTCCGAAGTGCTCGTGCGCGGCCTCGCGCAGCCGGGTGGGGTTGCGCCGGCCCGCGGCGCGAATCACCCGCCGGCGAAGCTCCTTGGCGGTCTTCAGCGGTCGCTCGCCCGAAGGGTCGAGCTGATGCGCGCTGGGACTGGTGCCGCCGAGCAGCTCGACCATGTAATCGAACGAGAGGCCCAGATGCCGCTCGACGTCCTGGTCGGGCAGGGTCCAGCGGCTGTACTCGCGCGCCACCTGGCTCGCCCGCTGCCAGCTCGTGGTCTCCGTGAGTCGCACCATGCCGCGAAAGAGCCGGCGGTTGGTCCGCACGCTGAAGATCGTGGGCGCGATCAGCCGGTCGAGGTGCGCGTCGGCCTCCGAATGGTCGAGCAGGATCACGTCCCTGGCGGCTCGCGCGTAGGCGTCGCCGAGATGCGCCTCGACCCGCGTCTCCCAGTAGGAGTGCCCCACCGAGGCCGTGCTGCTGGTGAGCATGAGCTGGCGCGGCACGAAATAGTTGTGAGCGACGGTGTCGGCCGAGAGGTGGCAGAGATATCCCAGCCCGAAGGCGCGCATCGCGTCGGAGCCTGCGAGGTCGTGGATCTCCTGGCCGACGTGCCAGTAGTGGCAGTGGCGGCCCAGCGGCGCGTAGTGCTTCGCGATCGACGAGTCGGCCGCGATGTTGCCGTAGAGGAAGTCGAACGGGTAGGCCCTGAGGAGATCGGCGATCGCCGCGGGAAGAATCGGCAGGTTGGCCAGCACCGATTCGCCGAGATAGATGTGGGTGCCCGGCGTCCAGGCGTGTGCCGTCTCGGGAGCGACGAGGAACCAGAGTCCGACGACGACGACCGCCCCCGCGAGGCGGGCAAGGGTCATCGTCGGCTCGGCACGAGGAGACGGCGCACCCGCCCCAGCATGCCGTTGCCCTGCCGGGAGGTGCGGAGCGCCGCGGCGACGTCGAGCGCGGTGTCTTCCACCTCGTCGTGCACCAGATCGTAGAGGGTCTCGAGATCGGCCAGCTTGGCCTCGATGCTGTCCACGCCCCGCTCCAGCTTGCGGCGGACCCGGCGGCTGGTCTGGGTGAACGCCCCCACCTCCTGGCGAACCAGCACCAGCAGGTCCTGTCCCTGGTCGACGAGCCGCCGCGCGCCCGCCAGAGCCTGGGCGATGTCTTCCTGATAGCCCTGAACCATGGTGCTGAGCTTGCGGGTCTCACCCGCGATGCGAAGCGCCGCCACCGCCAGGGCGACGGCCGCGCCGAGGAGGGAGACGGCGATCACCACCAGCGATATCGCAGCCGTCGGCCCCACCCACTCGGGCGTGGCGCCGGCCTGCACAAGCGCGAGAGTCATGATTCGTCCCTCATCTCGGAAAGAGCCGCGTGGCCCGAGAGCATCGTCGCACCCGGTGAAAACAATGGCGTCGCGGGTCTTCCGCAACCCCCGCGCCGCTTGACGCGTGCAACCGCCCTCGGCAGCTTTGGCCATGCCTCCTCGATTCCTGGTCCGCGGCGGTCGCCCGCTGCGCGGCACCGTCCGCCCCGCGGGCAACAAGAACGCCGCACTTCCGATCCTCGCCGCCACCGTGCTCGCCGACGGCGTGGTCGAGCTGGACAACATCCCCCGCATTCGCGATGTCGAGACGATGCTCGCGGTGCTCCTGGACCTCGGCGCGGAGGCCGAGTGGACGGCGCCGAACACGCTGCGGATGGACACGCGGCCGCTCCGCCCCAAGCCGCTGGACCCGGCGCTCTGCGCCAAGATCCGCGCGTCGATCCTGCTGGCCGGCCCGATGCTCGCGCGCTTCGGATCGGTCACGCTGCCGCCCCCGGGCGGCGACGTGATCGGCCGGCGGCGGGTGGACACCCATTTCCTCGCCCTGGAGCAGCTGGGGGCTTCGGTCGTGGTGGGCGACCGCTACGAGCTCGAGGCCAAGGGGCTCACCGGCGCCGACATCTTCCTCGACGAGCCCAGCGTCACCGGGACCGAGAATGCGCTCATGGCCTCGGTCATGGCCAAGGGCCGCACGGTGCTCCGGAACGCGGCCTGCGAGCCCCACGTGCAGGACCTCGCCCGCGCGCTGGTGGCGATGGGAGCGCACATCGAAGGGATCGGCTCCAACATCTACACCATCGAGGGAGGCCGTCCCCTCGGCGGCGCCAGCTACGCCATCGGCCCCGACCACATCGAGATCGGCAGCTTCATCGGCCTCGCGGCGGTGACCAACGGTGAGGTGACGATCGACCCGGTGCGCGGAGAGGATCTCCGCAGCACGCTGCTCGGCTTCGAGCGGCTCGGCATTCGCCCTCGACTGGAGGGCAGCCGGCTCACCGTCCTGCCCGACCAGGAAAGGCGTATCCGGCCCGATCTCGGCGGACACGTGCCGAAGCTCGAGGACGGGCCGTGGCCGGCGTTCCCCGCCGACGTCATGTCCACCACCATCGTCACGGCCACGCAGTGCTCCGGCATGCTGCTGGTCTTCGAGAAGATGTTCGAGTCACGGCTCTTCTTCGTGGACAAGCTGATCGGGATGGGCGCGCGCATCGTGCTGTGCGATCCCCACCGCGCGGTGATCTCGGGCCCCGCGCCGCTCAAGGGCGGCACCGTCGAGTCGCCCGACATCCGCGCCGGGATGGCCATGCTGCTGGCCGCGCTCGCCGCGGAGGGGTCCAGCACCATTCACAACGTCGGTCAGATCGAGCGGGGCTACGAGCGGATCGACGAGCGCCTGCGGGCGCTGGGGGCCGAGATCGAACGGGTGGATGGGTAGGGGAGGAGCGGCGGGAGCTCGGCTGGACGAAGCAGCGGTCACCGGTCCCTTCCCGCGATACGATCTGGGGGTGTGGAGCGACCAGCTCGGCCTGGTCGCCGGGATCACGGGGCGGGGCACGGAGCCGGGCCGGGGGTTCGACCTGGGTCTCTGGAGCGATGCCGCCGTCGGCGAGGTCCTGGGCCGCTGGCGCCTCTTCCGTCGCTCGTTCCCCGGCTTCTCCGGCGTCGTCCTCGGAAACCAGGTCCACGGCACCGAGGTGATGTCCGCGGGTCCGGTGCACGGCTGGCTTCAGATGGATGGGGTCGACGGGTGGGTAACCACGGCCCCCGGGGTTCTCCTCACCGTCACCGTGGCCGACTGCATTCCCGTGTATCTGGCCGTGCCGGGCCAAGGCGTCGCCCTGCTCCACGCCGGCTGGCGCGGCACCGCCGGCGGTATCCTGGGCCGGGGTCTGGACCGGCTGCTCTCCGCCGTGAAGGCGGCTCCGGCCGACGTCGTAATGCATTGCGGCGTGGGAATTTGTGGCGCATGCTACGAAGTGGGCGCCGAGGTCGTCTCGGGATGCGGGCTTCCCGTCGAGGGGACGGGTCCGTGGCACCTGGACCTGCGGGAGATCCTGGCCGAGCAGGCGGCCGGCCTCGGGGTTCGCCAGGTCACCCGCTCCTCCCGCTGCTCGGCGCACGACGGCCCAACCTTCTATAGTCATCGCGCCTCGAGGGGTGCGGACGGCCGGATGGCGGCGTACGTCGGGATGCCGGTGACGCCGGGCGGTACCGGGGAGTTGCGTGCATTGTCACGTTGACTCTCAAGGGCTTGGGCGCTAATATCCCCTCGCTGTCCCGGGGGTGCTGGTACGGGCCGACTGTTTGGATGTGGGGGAGTTCCCCCACATTTTTTTTCCGCTTCCGATGTCTGTTGACGCGCTGCTCATCCCGATTCGTGACCACCTCGACGGCCTCGGCTTCGAGCTGGTGGACCTCAGGCGAACCGGAACGATCCAGCGCCCCATCCTGCAGGTACGGGTGGACCGCCCGGACAGCCGGCCCGGCCAGGGAGTGACGGCCGACGACTGTGCGGGGATCAGCCGGTCCCTCGAGCGATTCCTGGAATCCAGGGCCATGGTCGGCCCCCGATACGTGCTCGAGGTGTCCTCGCCGGGCCTCGAGCGTCCGCTCCGCTGGCCGGAGCACTGGCGCCGCTTCATCGGCCGCAGGGCCCGGGTGCGAGCGCAGCCGCTCGGCGGGCGCCAGGCGGTGGAGATCGTGGCGGTGCCCGACGACGAGCACGTGACGTTGCGGACCGAACAGGGCGACGAGATCACGCTCGCGCTCGACCAGATCGGTGAAGCGAAGCTGTTGGTGGACTGGGCCACCGTGGGCAGGCGGCGGGGCCCCGATTCCTTGGAGTAACACAGATGGCAGGTTCGACCGAGATGTTGGCCGCGTTCCGCGAGCTGACGACCGCGAAACAACTGGAGCGCTCCGATCTCCTGGAGCTGCTGCGCGACGGGATCCAGGCCGCGCTGGTCCGCAAGTTCGGGCCGAACGTCAAGTTCGAGCTCAACGTGGACGAGCTGCAGGGCACCATCCGGGTGACCCGGCTGCGGCAGGTGGTGGAGACGGTGGAGGATCCCAGCTGGCAGATCCCGCTGGAGGAGGCCCGGTACGAGGATCCCGACTTCCAGGTCGGCGACATGCTGGAGGAGGAAGTGCCGTTCGTGGACTTCGGCCGGCTCGCCGTCCAGGCGGCCAAGCAGCGGATCATCCAGCGCGTGCGCGAGGGCGAGCGGGCCCGGATCCGCGAGGAGTTCACCTCCAAGGTGGGCGAGCTGCTCTCGGGGGAGGTCCAGCAGATCGAGCGCGGCAAGCTGGTCATCATGCTCAACAAGTTCCGCGAGGCGGAAGCGATCATCCCCTATCGGGAGCAGAACCACCGGGAGCACTTCCATCAGGGCGACACCATTCGCGCCGTGCTCAAGCGGCTCGAGGAGACGCCCAAGGGACCCCGGCTCATCCTCTCCCGCGGCGATCCGCTCTTCGTCAAGGCGCTCTTCAAGCTCGAGGTGCCCGAGATCCAGCAGCAGATCGTCGAGATCCGGGCCATCGCGCGCGAGGTCGGCAGCCGGACCAAGGTCGCGGTCATCTCCCGTGACGACTCGATCGACCCGGTGGGCGCCTGCGTCGGCCTCAAGGGCTCCCGGGTGCAGGCGGTGGTGAACGAGCTGGGCGGCGAGCGGATCGACATCGTCCCCTGGTCGCCGGATCCCGAGCGGTTCGCCCGTCTCGCGCTGGCTCCGGCCCGCGTGGCCAAGGTCTTCTCCGATCCCGAGGCCAAGACCATTCAGGCGGTGGTGGACGAGGACCAGCTCTCGCTGGCGATCGGGCGGAACGGGCAGAACGTCCGGCTCGCATCCGAGCTCACCGGCTGGAAGATCGATCTGTACTCCAGCCGCGAGTGGCTCGAGCGCGGCGGCGAGGGCCCGCTCTTCGCGCCGCTGCCTCCCGAGGAGGAGATGGCCTCCCAGGTGCCGCTCAGCGAGCTGCAGGGCGTCTCGCCGGAGCTGACCGCCATCCTGGAGAGCGCCGGCTACAAGATGCTGAACGACATCCTCGACTTCGAGCGGGACGACATCGCCAAGATTCCCGGCATGACTCCCGAAGCGGCCGATCAGCTGATGGCGTTCCTGGCCGAGCTCACCGAGGATTCCGGTGAGGAGAGCAAGCCCGCCGAATGAGCGGACTCCTGGGCCTGATCGGCCTGGGGCACCGCGCGCGGAACATCGCCGTCGGTGTGGAGGCGGTACGGAAGGAGCTGCAGGCAGGAAAGTGTCGGTGCGTGGTCGTGGCGATGGATGCCAGCCCCCGCGCCGTGGACAAAGTGGTCCGGCTGGCGGCCGCCAAGGGCGTGCCGCTGCTGACCGGACCGGGCGCCGCCGCGATCGGCGCGCAGCTGGGAAAGCCGCCGGTCATGGCGGTTGGGGTGCGGGATCGCGCGTTGGCCGGCGGCATGGTGCAGCTGGCACCCGCACGCACCTGATGGAGGCTTGAGTGGTCAAGACGAGAGTTCACGATCTCGCCGCGGAATTCGGCGTACCCCCTGAGCAGCTGCTCGGCATGCTCAAGGACATGAATATTTTCGTGCGCAGTCATCTGTCCGCCCTGGAGAACGACCAGGTGTCGGCGATCCGGGTGCGCTGGGAGCGCGAGAAGAGGAAGAGCGCCGAGGAGCCCACCGCCAAGAAGGGCCGCCGTAAGGCGGTCAAGGCGGAGCCGCCTCCGGCCCCGGTGGAGGCGCGGCCGGCCAAGCGCCGCCGGACCGCCGCCGAGGTCGCCGTCGCCGAGGCCCAGGCCGAGTCGGAGCGGGCCGCCGAGCTCGCCGCCCTCGAGCTCGAGCGTCCGATCGTGCACGACATCGAAGAGCCGGTGTCGACCCAGAGTCTCGAGGAGCGGGCCCGCGCGCTGTTCAAGGATCTGCCGCCCGCGCCGGCCGAGCCGTACCAGGACACCGCCGCGACGGAGCAGCCCTCGCCGGCCCGCCCGGCGGATGCCGCGCCGGCCCCACCGCGCCGCGTCACCCCGACCGAGTCCACCCGCGCGCCGTTCATTCCGCCCCGGATCCAGCGGCCGCCCGCGAGCCCGCGCGGCGGGCCCAAGCCGGTCTTCAGCAGCAGCGCCCCATCCGCACCGGGACGCCCGGGAGCGCCCGCGCGCCCGGGCCAGAGTGGCCCGCCGGCGCGGACCTTCGGTCCCGACGCCGAGAAGGGCGGAGCCCGGAAGAAGGGCAAGAAGGGCAAGCGGTCGATGGTGGACCAGGACGCGGTGCAGGCCAACATCCTGCGCACCCTCCAGGGCATGAAGGGTGGCGCCGGCCGGAAGGGCCGCCGCTCCGACGAGCCCTCGTTCCGCGACGTGCAGGCCGGCCGGCTGGCGGAGGAGCGCGAGAAGGAGAAGACCCGGATCCGGGTCAACGAGTTCATCTCGGTCTCCGAGCTCGCCGCCGCCATGAAGGTGCCCGCCACCCAGATCGTCCAGTTCGCCTTCAAGGAGCTGGGCCTGATGGTCACGGTCAATCAGCGGCTCGACTTCGACCAGATCGAGCTCATCGCCTCGGCCTTCGGCTTCGAGGCGGTCCGGGAAGACGAGTACGCGGCGCAGGCCGAGGCCGATCAGGTGGAGGAGGCGCCCGAGAGCCTGTCGCCTCGGCCGCCGGTGGTCACGATCATGGGCCACGTGGACCACGGCAAGACCTCGCTCCTCGACTACATCCGGAAGGCCAACGTGGTCGCCGGCGAGGCGGGTGGGATCACGCAGCACATCGGTGCCTACAACGTCACGCTGCCGGGCGACCGGCACATCACCTTCCTCGACACCCCGGGTCACCAGGCCTTCACCGCGATGCGGGCCCGGGGCGCGCAGGTCACCGACATCGTCGTGCTGGTCGTCGCGGCCGACGACCAGGTGATGCCGCAGACCATCGAGGCGATCAGCCACGCCCGCAACGCCGGCGTGCCGATGATCGTCGCCATCAACAAGGTCGACTTGCCCACCGCCAACCCGCAGAAGGTCAAGCAGGACCTGCTGCAGCACAACGTCGTGCTGGAGGAGTTCGGCGGCAACGTGCTGTCGGCGGAGATCTCGGCCAAGAAGGGCACCGGGATCGACGGCCTGCTGGATCAGGTGCTCCTCCAGGCCGAGATCCTCGATCTCAAGGCCAATCCCGACGGCAAGGTGCAGGGCACCGTGCTGGAGGCGACGCTCGACCCCGGCAAGGGACCTCTGGCCACGATCCTGGTGCAGAAGGGAACCCTTCGGGTGGGTGACAACTTCATCTGCGGCAAGTTCTCCGGCCGGGTCCGCGCGCTGTACGACGAGCGCGGCAAGACGGTGAAGGAGGTGGGCCCTTCCATACCGGTCCAGATCCTCGGCTTCGAGGGCGTGCCGGCGGCGGGCGACACCTTCGCGGTGGTCACCGACGCGGTGGAGGCCCGCGAGATCGCGCAGAAGCGCCAGCGGCTGGAGCGGGAGGCGCAGAACCGGCGCACCGCCCGCGGCGGCACGCTCGAGGACTTCAGCCGCGCCCTCAAGGAGGGCGAAGTCTCGACCCTGCGGATCATCATCAAGGCCGACCAGGGCGGCCCGGCGGAAGCGCTCGCCGACGCCCTGGCGCAGCTCGGCACCGGCGAGGTACGGGTGGACGTGGTGCTCCGCGGCGTGGGCGCCATCACCGAAAGCGACATCCTGCTCGCGAAGGCGTCGGGCGCCATCGTCCTCGGCTTCCACGTACGGCCCGACTCCAACGCGCGCGCGGCCGCCGAGCGCGAGCAGGTCGACGTCCGGACCTACCGCATCATCTACGAGGCGGTGGAGGACGTGCGGAACGCCCTCGAGGGGCTGCTCAAGCCCGAGGAGCGGGAGACGGTGCTCGGCGAGGCCGAGGTGCTGCAGCTCTTCAAGGTGAGCAAGGTCGGCACCATCGCCGGGTGCATGGTCCGCTCGGGCGTCATTCAGCGGACCGCCAAGGCCCGCGTCATCCGCGACGGCGTCCCGGTGTACACCGGCTCGCTTTCCAGCCTCAAGCGCTTCAAGGACGACGTCCGCGAGGTGCGGGAGGGGCTCGAGTGCGGCATCGGCATCGAGAACTTCAACGATCTCAAGGTCGGTGACCGGATCGAGTCGTATCGCATGGAAGAGGTGAAGCGCACCCTCTCGGCCAGTGCGGCGGGAGGGGCGGCGGCCGAAAGCCGGTAGCTCCGCCGTCATGCACCTCGCCATCCGGACCTGGGATCTTCACCTCCCCAACTGCCACTCCCTCAAGGAGAAGCGGGGGGTGCTGAAGCCGCTGACCACGGGGCTGCGGCGAGCCCTGAACGTCTCGGTCGCCGAGACCGGACACCAGGATCTCTGGCAGCGCGCCGAGATCGCGTGTGCGGTGGTGGGAAGCGCCCGGCCGGTGGTGGAGGAGACCCTCCGCGCGGCCGACCGGACGGTGGAGGAGGCCGATGGGGTGCGGATCGTGGACACGGTGACCCAGTACCGATGAGACGACCCACTCGCCGGCCGGAGCAGGTCGCCGGCACCATCCGCCAGGTGATCACCGACGCGCTCGCCCGCGAGGTGCGCGATCCCCGCGTCGGGTTCGTCACCGTCACCGGCGTGCTGGTCACCAATGACCTCTCCCACGCCAGGGTGATGGTGAGCGTCGCGGGCGACGACGCGGAGAAGGAGAAGGCGCTGGAGGGATTGCGGAGCGCCGCCGGCTTCCTCCGCACCCGCGCCGCCCGAGCGCTCACCACCCGGACGGTCCCCGAGCTGCATTTCGAGCTCGACAAGGGCGTCGAGCACGCCGCGAGGATCGAGGAGCTGCTGGGATCCATCCGGCGGGAGGAGCAGGACTGATCGGGGCCCTGCTGGTCGACAAGCCCGCCGGCATCACCTCGCACGACGCGGTTCAGAGGGTCCGGCGGGCGCTCGGCAGCCGGTCGGTGGGTCACACCGGTACGCTCGACCCCTTCGCGACCGGGCTGCTCGTCATGCTGGTGGGTCGGGCCACGCGCCTGGCGCGGTTCGTCGAGCCGCAGCCGAAGACCTACCTCGCCACGGCCAGACTGGGGTGGCGCACCGACACCGACGACCACACCGGAAGCGTCGTCGAGCAGCGCCCGGTGGATGGACTGACCCGGGAGGCGGTGCTGGAGGCGCTGGCGCGATTCGAAGGCCCCCAGCGGCAGCGACCTCCGGCGTACTCGGCCAAGCACGTCGGCGGCGAGCGCAGCCACCGGTTGGCACGGCGGGGCGCCGCGGTGGAACCGGCGGAGACCTCGGTGACGGTGCACCGGATCGAGCCGCTCGAGTGGGTGTCGCCGCTGCTGACCTTCCGGGCGAGCGTGAGCGCCGGGACCTACCTGCGGGCGATCGCGCGCGATCTCGGCGCCGGGCTGGGCGTCGGCGCGCACCTCACCGCCCTCCGGCGCGAGGCGATCGGGGGCCTGCGGGTGGAGGATGCCGTGGCGCTCGACCGGGTCACCCGCGAGGGGCTGCTCCCGCCGACCGAGGTGCTGCGTCATCTGCCGGCGGTCGAGCTGGACCCGGCGGCGAGAGCGGCGGTGGTGCACGGGCGGGCCGTGGCCGACCTGGGCGCCGAAGGTCGCGCGGGCGGGACGGTGGTCCTGCTGGAAGGCAGGGAGCTGGTGGCCGTCGCGCTGGCCCAGGACGGGTGGCTCAAGCCCACGGTCGTGGTGGGGAGCGCGTGATCCAGCGGTCGCCCGGTCCTCCGGCTCCGCTGCCTCGCTCGCCTGACGGCACGGTCGTCACGGTGGGCTCGTTCGACGGCGTGCACCTGGGCCACCAGGCGGTGCTGCACGAGATCGCGGAGCGGGCCGACGCGGCGGGCCGGGCCAGCGTGCTGGTCACCTTCGAGCCCCATCCGCTGGAGGTGGTGAACCCGCAGGCAGCCCCGCCGCTGCTCACGACCGGGCCCGAGCGACGCGAGGCGCTGGCGCAGACCCCGCTGGATTTCGCGTACTTCCTGCGGTTCGATCGGCAGGTCGCCGCGATGACTCCCGAGGAGTTCGTGCGCGGAGTCCTGCTGGAGCGGTGCGGCATGCGCGAGCTGGTGATCGGACACGACCACGGATTCGGCCGCGGTCGCAGCGGCGATGTGGACACGCTCCGCCACCTCGGCGTGATCCACGGATTCGACGTGGACGTGGTGCCGCCGGTGGACTTCGGCGATCAGCACGTCTCGAGCTCCCGGGTCCGGCGGGCGGTGGCCGGCGGCGATCTGCCGAGCGCCGCCCGGATGCTGGGCCGCCCGTATACGGTGAGCGGCCTGGTGGGACACGGCGAGCACCGCGGCCGGCTGATCGGCGTCCCGACGATCAATTTGGTGGACGTGCCGCCGCAGAAGCTGCTGCCGCCGGACGGCGTGTACGCCGTGCGGGTGGAGTGGCGGCAGGGCCGGGCCGACGGGATGATGAACCAGGGGACCAAGCCTACCTTCGCGGATGGGCGCCGGTCGCTCGAAGCCCACCTCTTCGAGTTCGACGGCGACCTGTACGGGGAGTGGGTCAGAATCGAGTGGGTGGAGCGCCTCCGCGACGTGGAGCGCTTCGCCTCCGTTGAGCAGCTGAAGCAACAGCTGGACCGCGATCGCGTTCGTGCCCAGGCCGTCCTCGCCGGGAGCCGGAGCGATCCTAACCGCGTGACTCACGCCTGAGCTTCGACCGACGATGTCTATTCGCAACCGTCTGCTGGTGATCCTGGGGCTCGTCGCCCTCTGCCTCTTCTACCTCGTGCCCCGCAACGTCACCGTGCGGGAGCGCGATCCCGCGACCGGTCTGGTCACCGACCGGACCCAGAAGCGGGTCCCGCTCAAGCTCGGCCTCGACCTGCAGGGCGGGATGCACCTGGGCCTGGAGCTCGATCAGGCGAAGCAGGTCTCCGCCGACCCCAAGCGCGACCTCGACCTGGCTCTGACCGTCCTCCGCAAGCGCATCGACGAGTTCGGCGTCTCGGAGCCGGTGATTCAGAAGGTGGGCGAGGAGCGGATCGTGGTCGAGCTGCCCGGCATCACCGAGCCGGCCCGCGCCAAGGCCATCGTGCAGCGGAGCGCGTTCCTCGAGTTCCGCATCACGGACGAGACCAACGCGCTCGAGAAGGCCATCCCGGCGATGGACCGGGTCCTCCGGGGCATGGGCATCCGCGGCCCGGGACAGACCTCGCGGCCGTCGGCGGTGGAGCAGCTGCTCGGTGGCGACACCGCGTCCGCCAGGGCGGGCCCGGACAGCGCCGCGAAGGGCGCCCCGGCCAAGGGTGCGCCGGCCAAAGGCGCCCCGGCCAAGGGAGCCGTCACGGACAGCGCCACGGACACCACGGCCACCGACACCGGCGAGTCCGCCGGCGGCGTCCTCGCCGGGCTGATCCAGCCCTCGGCCGCCGCCGGGGGCGGCGCTCCCGGCGAGTACATGGTCCCCGAAACCGCGTACCCCCGGGTGGACAGCCTGCTGAACATCCCCGCCGTGTCCCGCCTGCTTCCCCGCGGCATCGCGCTCCGCTGGGCGGCGACGCCGACCAGCGTCGGTGTCGAGTCGTACCGCTTCCTCTACGCTCTGGAGGCGCGGCCGATCATCACCGGCGCCAACCTCGAGGACGCGCAGGCGCAGATCGATCCGCTCACCAACGGGCCGATCGTGACCTTCCAGCTCGATCGCGCCGGCGGCCGCAAGTTCGGCGAGGAGACCGGGCGCCACGTCGGGGACTACATGGCGATCCTGCTCGACGGCAGGGTGCAGGGCCGTCCCCCGGTGATCCAGAGCCGGATCGCCCGCAACGGGCAGATCACCCTGGCCGGACGCACGCTGCAGGAGGCGCAGGACCTCGCCCTGACGCTGAAGGCCGGCGCGCTGCCGATTCCCCTGAAGATCGTCGAGGAGCGGCAGGTCGGTCCCAGCCTGGGCAACGATGCGATCCAGTCGGGCATCCTCTCCGGCATCATCGGGACGATCTTCGTCGTGATGATCATGGTGCTCTACTACCGGGTGGCCGGTGCGCTCGCCATCGCCGCGCTGGCCCTGTACGTGCTCTTCACGCTCGGCGGGCTGTCGATGCTCGACGCCACCCTGACCCTTCCGGGTCTCGCGGGCCTGGTGCTCTCCATCGGCATCGCGGTGGACGCCAACGTGCTGATCTTCGAGCGAATACGGGAGGAGCTGGCCGCCGGCAAGACCGTGCGGCTCGCGGTGGACGAGGGATTCAAGCACGCGATGAGCGCCATCATCGATTCCAACGTGACCACCGTGCTCACGGCGCTCTTTCTCTTCCAGTTCGGCACCGGGCCGGTGAAGGGGTTCGCAGTGACCCTGATCCTGGGCACCGCCGCCTCCATGGTGACGGCGATCTTCGTCACCCGGACGCTGTTCATGATCTGGCTCGACCGGAAACCCACCATGGCCACCCTGAGCATCTGATCCCATGAGACTCTTCGCCAAGGCGAACTACGACTTTCTCGGCCAGCGCAAGTGGGCCTACGGCATCTCGATCGCCTTCAGCCTGCTCGGGCTCGCCGTGCTGCTGATCACCGGCGTGAACTACAGCGTCGAGTTCACCGGCGGCACCCTGATCCAGGTCGAGACCCAGAAGCCCGCCGACGTGGGGGCGCTGCGCGACGCGCTTCAGGCCCGCGGCATCGAGGGGGCCGAGATCCAGACCTTCGGCTCGGACCGCGAGATCGTGGTGCGGGCCCGGGTGGCCCGCGAGGGCTCGGACGCGAACGACACCCAGACCACCGCCAATGCCGTGGCACAGGCGCTCGACGCCACGCTCGGCGCCGGGACCTACCAGATTCTGCGAACCGAGGCGGTCGGGCCCAAGGTGGGCGGTGAGCTGAGGCAGCAGGCGGTCCTCGCGATACTCATGTCGTTTCTCGCGGTGCTGGCGTATCTCGCCTTCCGGTTCGAGTGGCGCTTCGGAGTGGCGGCGGTGGTGGCCACGGCCCACGATATCCTGGCGGCGCTCGCCTTCATCGGACTTCTCCGCCTCGAGGTGAGCCTCTTCGTGGTCGCGGGCCTGCTCACGATCGTCGGGTACTCCCTCAACGACACGATCGTCATCTTCGACCGCATCCGCGAGAATCTCCACCGGCTCAAGCGCGAGAGCTTCGAGAGCATTCTCAACCGCTCGATCAACGAGACACTCCCGCGGACTTTCTTTACCGGTACGACTGCGCTCGGCAGCCTCGCCGCCCTGAGCCTCCTCGGCGGCGACGTGGTACGCCCGTTCGCGCTGCTCATGCTCTTCGGGGTGGTCGTCGGCACGTTCTCGTCGATCTACATCGCGTCGCCCGTCCTGCTCGCGATCGAGAAGCGCTGGCCGGGGCCGGACGCGAAGGGCCACCTCGGTCCCAAGGCGGGCGCCGTCCCTGCCGGCGGTCGCAAGCCGCAGCCGGTGGGGTGACGGGACATGGTGACGCGTACCCCCATGTGATCTCGGTTGTCGTCCTCGGCGAATCGAAGGAGGCAGGCTCCGGCTCCTTGGCGTAGGCGAGGACGACAGCGGCGGAACGGCATCGAGCCGAGCACCGGGCCACCCAGACTCCTCCCTACACCCCCCGCCCCACGTGCTGGTCGACAGTCACTGCCACCTGACCGATGCTGCGTACGACCCCGATCGCGCCGAGGTGCTCGAGCGCGCCTGGTCTCGCGGTGTGGCCCACGTCGTCGTGATCGGTGAATCCCCCGAAGCCGCCGACCGGGCGCTGGTCCTGGCCGCCGGCGAGCCCCGGCTCTCCGCCACCGCCGGCATCCACCCGCACGACGCCGCCGGCTGGAATCCGGCCCGGGCGGAGTGGCTTCGCGAGCGGCTCCGGGACTCCCGGGTGGTCGCCGCGGGAGAGATGGGACTCGACTACCATTACGATCACTCGCCGCGTGAGGCGCAGCGCGCCGCGTTCGAGGCCCAGCTCGCCCTGGCGAGGGAGGCCGGGAAGCCCGCAATCATCCATGCGCGCGAAGCCGACGACGACGTGGCAGCCATCCTCCGCAACCAGCCGGGGGTGGCCGCCGTTCTCCATTCCTTCAGCAGCGGACTCGGGCTCTTGCGAGCGGGGCTGGTCCTCCGCCACTATGTGTCGTTCAGCGGGATGGTCACCTTCAGAAATTGGCGCCTGGACCAGGCGATTCTGGAGACGCCGCTCGACCGGCTGCTGCTGGAGACCGACGGCCCCTATCTGGCCCCCGTGCCCTACCGCGGGAAGCGCAACGAGCCTGCCTTCGTCCGGCAGGTAGCGGAGCGAATCGCGGCCGTGCGGGGGCTCGCGCCGGAGGAGCTGATCAACCATACCGCGGAGAACGCCGCCCGCGTGTTCGGACTGTCCTTACCCCGATCGGAGAGTGTCGCCCAGTGACGACCGTCCCGTCCGACATCGCCATCGCTCAGGCCGCCAGGCTGCGCCCCATCGCCGACGTCGCGGCGGAGGTCGGTCTCGGCCCCGACGAGATCCTGCCCTACGGGCGCTACAAGGCGAAGATCAGCGCCGAGGCGATCGCCAGGCGGAAGCCTGGCGGGCGCCTCGTCCTGGTCACGGGGATCAACCCCACGCCGGCGGGGGAAGGAAAGAGCACGGTCACCGTCGGGGTCAGCCAGGCGCTCCGGCGGCTGGGTAAGAAGGTCGTGGTGTGCATCCGCGAGCCCAGCCTCGGTCCGGTGTTCGGCGTGAAGGGCGGGGCTGCGGGCGGCGGCTACGCGCAGGTCGTGCCGATGGACGAGATCAACCTCCATTTCACCGGCGACTTCCACGCCATCACCTCGGCGCACAACCTGTTGTCGGCGATGCTCGACAACCACATGCATCACGGGAACGCCCTGGCAATCGACCCCCGGCGGATCACCTGGCCGCGCACGATGGACATGAACGACCGCGCCCTCCGCGCGATGGTCATCAGCCTCGGCGGGATCAACGCGGGACCGGTGCGCGAGGATCGGTTCGTCATCGTGCCCGGCAGCGAGATCATGGCGATCCTGGCTCTCGCCACCGACCTCGCGGACCTCGAGGCGAGGCTCGGCCGGATCATTGTCGGACTGACCCGGGATCGGAAGCCCATCACCGCCGCCGACCTGAAGGCGTCCGGAGCGATGACGCTCCTGCTCAAGGATGCCATTCTCCCCAACCTGGTGCAGACGCTCGAGGGCGGCCCGGCGCTGGTCCACTGCGGGCCGTTCGGCAACATCGCCCACGGCTGCAACTCCATCGCCGCCACCAGGCTCGGCCTGTCGCTGGGCGAGATCGTGCTCACCGAGGCCGGCTTCGGGGCGGACCTCGGGGCGGAGAAGTTCTTCGACATCAAGGCCCGCTTCGGCAAGCTCCAACCCGAAGCCGCGATCGTGGTGGCGACGGTGCGCGCGCTCAAGATGAACGGCGGGGTGAAGAAGGACGCGCTCGGCAAGGAGGACGTGGCGGCGCTGAAGCGCGGGCTGGTGAACCTCGAGGCGCACGTGAAGAACGTACAGAAGTTCGGCGTGCCCGTCGTCGTCGCGCTGAACCGCTTCACCTCCGATACGGAGGAGGAGCTCAGGACGTTGCTCGACGCCGCCAGGAGTTGGGGCGCGCGTGCGGCCCTGAGCGAGGTCTGGGCCAAGGGTGGCGAGGGCGGCGAGGCGGTGGCGCACGAGGTCCTCGCGCTGCTCGACGAGAGGAAGGCGGCCTTCAAGCCGCTCTACGACGTCGCCCGCCCGATCAAGGAGAAGATCGAGACCATCGCGCGCGAGATCTATGGAGCCGGCGGCGTGGACTACGCCGCCGCCGCCGAGAAGAACATCGCCCAGTGCGAGGCGATGGGCCTGGGCCAGACGCCGGTCTGCATCGCCAAGACCCAGTATTCCTTCTCGGACGATCCCACCAAGCTCGGCCGGCCGACCGGCTTCCGGCTCACCATTCGTGACGTGTATCCGTCGGCAGGCGCCGGGTTCGTCGTCGCGCTCGCCGGCGACATCATGACGATGCCCGGGCTGCCGAAGGTCCCGGCGGCCGAGGGGATGCGGGTCCTTCCCGACGGAACCATCGAGGGGCTCTCCTGATGCCGACCGCGTCCGTCTCGACTCCCGGGGCGCCCCGGGCCATCGGACCCTACAGCCAGGGGATCAAGGCCAACGGCTTTCTCTTCACCGCTGGCCAGGTGGGATTCGACCCGGAAAGCGGCGAGCTGGTGGACGGCGGGATCGCGGAGCAGACCCTGCGGGTCCTGCACAATCTGCGGGCCATCCTGCGCGCCGGAGGCACCGATCTGTCGGCCGTCGTGAAGACCACGGTCTTTCTCGTGGACATGGCCGATTTCGCCCTCATGAACGAGGTCTACGCCGAGATCTTCGGCGACCACCGGCCTGCCCGCTCCACCGTCGCCGTGGCCTCGCTGCCGCGTGGCGCGCGGGTGGAGATCGAGGCCATCGCGGCGCTCCCTTAGATTGGGTGTGGGGGCGGATCGGGCCTGGTGGTCTGGCCGGTCTTCAAAACCGCGACGGAGGCGCCTCCGGCGACTCCGGTGGGTTCGATTCCCACACGCTCCCGCCACCTCCTCCTTCTGACGCCGGAGTCACACACCGCGTGATCTCGTCCCGCGTCACGACCCTGCCGGCCCTGCTGCTCGCCGCATGCGCGTGGGCGTCCGGGCTCAGGGCGCAGGACACGACCACCGTCCCCCGGGCCGAGGCCGGCCCGCCCGGCGGCGCGCCGGCGGACACGTCGAGCTTCGTCCCCATCAGCCCGTTGAACGCCCTCTGGCGCTCCCTCCTCCTTCCGGGGTGGGGCCAGGCCCGGCTGAACCGGAAGCTGACCGGTGGCATCTTCGTGGCGTGGGAGGGCGTGACCCTCGGGATGAGCCTCAAGACCCGCCACGAGCTGGCCTACCTCCGCCGCACCGGCTCCGCCCGGGGAGACAGCAAGCGGCGCGAGCACGAGGACTGGCTCGTGCTGCTCGCCTTCAACCACGTCTTCGCCGGCCTCGAGGCCTATGTCGGGGCGCATCTCGCCGACTTTCCGGGCGATCTCCAGATTCGCGCGATACCCGGCGGGGTCGGCGCCTCGGTCTCCGTCCCCCTTCGACTCCGATGAACCGCTCACCCGTCGGCATCTTCGACTCCGGGATCGGAGGGCTCACGGTCGCGCGGGCGATCTTCGAGCAGCTCCCCGGCGAGTCGACGATCTACTTCGGCGACACCGCCCGGGTGCCTTACGGCCCCAAGTCGCCGGAGACGGTGCGGCGCTACAGCCTCGAGATCCTCCGCTGGCTGCTGGAGCAGCAGGTGAAGGCCGTCGTCATCGCATGCAACACCAGCACCGCGCACGCGCTCGAGACGCTGCAGGCCGAGTCGCCGGTGCCCGTCATCGGGGTCATCGAGCCGGGCGCCGCGGCGGCCGCCGCCGTGGGTGGGGACAAGCCCATCGGCGTCATCGGCACCGCGGGCACCATCGCGAGCAATGCCTACGCCAAGGCGATTCGGCGCGCGCTGCCCGAGGCCAGGGTGGAGCAGCGAGCCTGTCCCCTGTTCGTGCCGCTGGTCGAGGAAGGCTGGTTCGAGCATCCTGCGGCGGACCTGATCGCCCGGGAGTATCTCGCGCCCATGGTGGATGCCGGGGTCGGGGCTTTGGTGCTGGGCTGCACCCACTACCCGCTGTTGAAGCCCCTGCTTCAGCGGGTGATGGGGACCGCGGTTCAGCTGATCGACAGCGGGGAGGAGACCGCGCGTGTGGTGGCTTCGACACTTCGCGAGCGGGGCCTCGAGGCGCCGGACGGCACCGGGGCGACCCACCGGTTCGCGGTGAGCGACGACGAGGCGCGATTCCGCCAAGTCGGTGTACGATTCATCGGCGACCGGCTGGCGCGGGCGGAAGTGGTGCCTCTGGGCTGAACCTTCGGAGCTCGGCTCCGTTCTCGGTCACCACCGCGTACCGCCACCCCTCGAACCAGGCGCCCGGATTGAGGTAGGTGCCGCCGCCCGCGGTCCGCGAGAGCGTCGCGCGGTGGGTGTGGCCCATGATCACCATGCCCAGCTTCGGCTCGCGGGCCAGCAGCGCCTCGGCCCAGGCGCACTGCTGGGCGGCGGCGGCCGCGAGCGTCGACTCGTCGGGGCTGTGGTCGCCGAGCCGGGGACTGAGGAACTCGACCAGTCTGAACCCCAGGTCGGGATGCAGCACCCGGTACACCGCCGACGTCACCGGGTGGTTGATGAGGCGGTGGAGCAGGGCGGCGCGCCGCCGGGGCTCGGTCAGGCCGTCGCCGTGGATCGCGGCGACCCCGAGGCCCCCGATGCGGAAGTCGAGCCGGTGCGGGTCGAACCGGATCCCGAGGTCGCGGCTCCAGAGATCCCCGCCCCAGCGGTCGTGGTTCCCCCCTACCATTAGTACCGGAAGGCGGCGGGCGAGGCGGGCCAGGGCCGCGGCCACTTGAAAGCCGCGGCGCGGCACCACGCGGGCGTACGAGAACCAGAAATCGAAGAGGTCGCCGTTGACCAGCAGGCTGTCGCCGAGGGTGGGTACGGCGTCGAGGAAGGCCAGCAACGCCTCCTCGACGGCAGGCGGTGTCGCGCCGAGATGGGCGTCCGAGACGACGACGAGGGTGTGCCCCAACACGGGCCCAAAGATGGACCGCACCGAACTCGGCCGCAACCGGCCGCACGGGGAGTGTCACTTTCGGGACGCCCCGAGCGTCTACTTCCGGTGAAGCCCCCCGCGGTCGCCCCCGACGTGTCGGAGACGTCGGTGAGGGTGAACTACTCCGAGACCGACCAGATGGGTGTGGTCTACCACGCACGGTACCTGGTCTGGCTCGACATCGCCCGCACCGAGCACCTCCGGCTGGCCGGCATGAGCTACCGGGAGCTGGAAGAGGCCGGTCTCCGCCTCGCCGTGGGCGAGGTCTCGGTCCGCTACCGCCACCCCGCGCGCTATGACGACCTCATCCGGGTCCGATGCTGGGTGCGCGATCTCGCGTCGCGCCGGATCGACTTCGGCTACGCCGTCGAGCGGGCCACCGACGATCGCCTGCTCGCCACCGCCTTCACCTCGCTCCTGGCACTCGACCCGGCCATGAGCTTCACCCGGCTGCCCGACGCGGTGCGCCGCGCCATGCGGCCGATACCGGATCCGGTGAGCCTTCAGCTTTCCTCCGAGCCGCGGAACCCTTCGACGAATGTCTGAATTCGCACCATCGCTCCGTGCCACTCTCAACCTCGCGCTGGCTGCCGCGCTCGCGCTGGTCACCCTCGTGTCTGCGGCTGAGGCCCAGCAGGAGGCGGTCGTCGAGCAGCTGGCGCCGGTCCTCGCCGCGGAGGACTCCCGGAGCTTCCAGCCCGCCCTCTTCCGGAGCGCGCTGGTGGCGCCCGACTCGATGGTGAGGCGCCTGGCCGCCACGGCAGCCGGGCGGATCGGCGATCCTCGCGCCACGCCGCTTCTCGTGCCGCTGCTCTCGGACCCCGATAGCACCGTGCGCGTTGCTGCGGCCTTCGCGATGGGCCTCATCCGCGATACCGCCGGCGTGCAGCCGTTGATGGACCGGATCACCGGTTTGCCGCCGCTCGACGGGCCGTCCGCACAGGAGGCGATCACGGCGCTCGCGAAGATCGGAGGTCCCAGGGTCGGCGCGTTCTTCGGTGGTATCCTCGGCGGCAGCGTCGTTCCCAGCCGGGAAGACCGGCGCCCGCTCCTGGGCCAGATCGTGGTCGAGTCGTGGCGACTGGGGGCCGATGCGCCGGTGGTCGCGCTGCTGCCCTTCCTCGAGGATACCGCGGCCGGCTTTCGGTGGCGGGCCGCGTACACGCTGGGACGGGTGCGCGCACCCGCGGCGGCGAACCGTCTCACGGTCGCGCTGCGCGATCCGGAATCCATCGTGCGGGCCACGGCGGCGCGGGGTCTGACTCGGGAGTACGCCGATTCCGCCGGTCTCGCGACCCGGAGCGTGGCGCAGCTGCTGTCGCGCGCGGCCGCGGACGTCAGCGTCCCGGTGCGGATCAACGCCTTGCGCTCCCTGGCGACCTACCGTGATTCCGCGCTCGCGTCGGACATCGTCCCGCTGCTCGACGACCCCATTCCCAACGTGCAGGTCCAGGCGGCGATGACCGCCGGCCAGCTGGGAGGCGCGGAGGCGGCCACGGCGCTGGCGCGGATCGCGGCGGGAAAGGGGCGATTCAGCGTCCGCCGGGAAGCCCTGGTGGCGTTGGCGCGCGTGGACAGCGCCGGGTTCGCCGCGGCGGCTCCCAGGTGGCAGACGAGCACCGACTGGAGAGAGCGCGCGGCGGCCGCCGAAGGCGCAGCCGCAGCCGGGCCGGGCGCGAGCCCGTGGTTCCTGTCGGACCGTGATCCCCGCGTGATCGCGGCGGGCCTCCAGGCCTGGGCGGCCGAGACCGAGGGCGCGGATGCGCCGCTGGTGGCCGCGGCCCGGCCCCTCCTCGCCCATGCCGACGCGGCCGTACGCAGCGTGGCGGCCGACGCGGTGGGCCGCGCCGCCGAGCCCGGCGACCTCACCGCGCTGACCGCCGCCTTCCGGCGCGCCGCGCGGGACTCGTTTCCGGACGCCGCACTCGCTGCGCTGGGTGGCATCGTCGCGATCCGCCGGGCCTCGCCCGCGGCGCGCGGGCGGGTGGACCGGGAGTTCGCGGCAGCGGCCCCGCGGCCCGCCGACTACATCGTCCGCCGCTGGGCCGACGAGAACTGGCCCGAGCTGGGCGCCCGGTGGGGTCACTCGTCGCCTATCGCCACCGGACGCAGCGCGCAGGACTATCGTGATCTCATCCGCCGGTACGTGCTCGCGCCCGATTCGGTGGCCCGGCCGAGGCTCACCATCGACACCGATCAGCGCGGCCCGATCGAGGTGGAGCTGTTCGGGCCCGAAGCCCCGATGACGGTCGCCAACTTCGTGCGGCTGGCCGAGCGGCGGTTCTTCGATGGCAACCGCTGGCATCGGGTCGTCCCCAATTTCGTCGTGCAGGACGGCGACCCGCGGGGTGACGGATTCGGCAGCCCCGGCGGTGCCATCAGGGACGAGCTCAACCCCCACCGGTACGAAGGGGCGGTGCTCGGCATGGCGCTCTCGGGTCCCGATACCGGGTCCAGCCAATGGTTCATCAATCTCAGTCCCCAGCCCCACCTCGACGGGACCTACACGGTCTTCGGCCGGGTGACCGACGGGCTGGCCACCCTCGCCCGGATCACGCAGGGAGACCTGATCCGGACGATCCGGTTGAAGTGAGGTGCCCATGTCCGTCCTGAGCAGATGGTCGCTCTCGGTCTCCATCGTCGCCGCGCTGGCCGCGACCGCTCCGCCCGATCTCTCCGCCCAGTTCTTCAGCTTCGGCCAGAACAAGATTCAGTATCGCAAGCTCGACTGGAAGATCCTCCGCGGCCCCCATGTGGATCTCTACTACTACCCCGCGGAGGCCGAGCTCGCCCCCGCCGCGCTGGCGTACGCGGAGTCGAGCTACGACACCCTCGCGGTGCAGTTCGGGCACGACGTCGCCGAGCGCGTGCCGCTGGTGGTGTACGCGTCGCATACCGACTTCGAGCAGACCAACATCCTCCCGTTCACGCCCCCCGAGGGCCTGCTCGGTGCGACCGACTTCCTCAAGCGGCGGGTCTCGCTGCCGTTCCGCGGCAACTTCGCGGAGTTCCGGCACACGATCCGCCACGAGATGGTGCACGTCTTCCAGCTCGATCTCCTGAGCGAGGCCTATCTCCAGTCGCCCCGGGGCAGCCGCTTCAACTTTCCGCTCTGGTGGACCGAGGGGATGGCCGAGCTCTGGTCGGGCGGCCAGGATGCGCGCGACGAGATGGTGCTGCGCGACCTGACGCTGAGCGGACGGCTGCCGACGTTCCGCCAGCTCACCTGGGTCATGAGCGGCATCGTCTATCCGCTCGGCGGGCAGATGCACCGCTGGCTCGCCGACACGTACGGCGACTGGCGCATCGCCACGATGTACAAGGAGCAGAACCGGCACGACTCCTTCGAGGCGGCGATTCAGGCGGTCTACGGCCGGAGCCTCGACCAGCTGAGCGATGAGTTCCAGCTCGCCATGCGCCGAAGGTTCTATCCGTCGGTGGACAGCCTGGCGCCGCTCCCCCTCCTGGCCCGCGAGGTGGCGAAGCTCGCGGTGAAGCCCGTCTTCCTGCCGGACACCGCCGGCGGGGCCGGCGAGGTCGCGTACCTCTCGCCCGCCACGGGCTATGTCGCCATCTACCGTCGCGGGATCGACAGCGGGCACGTCCGCACCGTGGTCACCGGCGGCCGCAGCGCCGAGATGGAGTCCTTTCACCCGTTCGATTCGCGGATGGATGCATCCCGGCCCGGCCTGCTCCTCTTCATCGCACGCTACGGCGATCGCGACGCCCTCGTCATATGGGATCTGAAGAAGAACAAGGTGCGGGGCCGGTACCAGTTTCCCGAGCTGGTCTCGCTGCTCTCGCCTCAGTGGATGCCCGACGGCGGGAGCATCGTGCTGAGCGGCCTGTCGGAGAACGGTGTCTCCGATTTGTACCGGGTCCAGCTTCCCCGGGGCACCCTCCAGCCGCTCACCCGCGATCGATACCAGGACCTCGATCCCACCCCCAGTCCGGACGGACGGCGCCTCGTGTTTGCCTCCGACCGCGCGTCCGACGGGCTCCGGGGCTCGGTCAACCTGTACACCCTGAGGCTCGACAGCGCCCGCATCACGCCGCTCACCGCGGGGACCTGGAAGGACGAGTCTCCCGCCTGGGCGGCCGACGGCCGGATCTACTTCACCTCCGACCGCGACGGGGTGCTGAACGTCTTCTCGGTGGACACCCTGGGGCAGGGCCGCCGCGAGACCTCGGCCTGGAGCGGCGCGTTCGACGGCGTGCCGCTGCCGGACGGGTCGGGCCTCCTGGTCGGCGGGTTCCACGATCTGAGCTGGAACGTGTACCGCTATCCGGTGGACACGACGGCCCGGAAGGAGCGGTTCTCGCTCGTGCCGGACCAGACGCCGGTCGCCTGGAACTGGATGACGGCGGGGGACACCGCCGGCAGCGTGACGGCCAGCAAGGAGCCCTACCGCAGCCGGCTCTCCCTCGATCTGGCCGCCGGGGGCGCGGTGATCATCCCGGGGTACGGTGGCGCGCAGGGCGCCTTCTTCGTGATGAGCGACCTGCTCTCCGACAACATGCTCTTCGGGTCCCTCGGTTCCTTTCAGGGGCGGCGGCTCGGCAGCATTCTCTCGAACATCAATGCCAGCGTGGTCTACCTGAACCGGTCGCGGCGGGTGAACTGGGGCGTCGGGGCGTTCCGCACCAAGGGCCGGAACTTCGAGGGCGACCGGTTCGTGGCCTACGACGAGACGGCGTACGGCGCACTCGGCATCATCCGCTACCCGCTGAGCCGCTTCAGCCGGATCGAGGCAACAGTCGTCGCGGAGCACTCCGACCGGGTGGACTTCACGCTGCCGGTGGACAAGCCGCGCCGGGTCGGCTGGATCGCGTCTCACTTCCTGAGCTACGTCCACGACAACTCGCTCTGGATCAACAGCGGGCCGATAGACGGTGGTCGCCTGAGCATCACGGCCGGCCTCTCGAACGACTTCACCAACAGCCGGTTCGACAGCTATCTGGTGAGCGCCGACTGGCGGCGCTACCTCCGGCTCGGCCGCCGGACCTCGTGGGCCCTGCGGGCGTACGGGTTCTACAGCGGGGGAGACCGCCCGCGGCGCACCAATATCGGCGGTACCCTCGCATTGCGAGGCTATCCCCAGTTCGGATACATCGTGGGATCGCAGGCGTACATGGCGAACCAGGAGGTCCGCTTCCCCCTTCTCACCCATCTCACCCTGGGCACTCCGCTGGGAGATCTCGACCTTCCCGAGATCCAGGGGGCCTTCTTCACCGATGTCGGCAAGGCGAGCTTCGAGACCCCGACCCAGCGGGACGTTCTGGGCAGCTATGGGATTAGCTTCCGGATGGCGCTCGGGCCGCTGGCCGTGCTGCGGCTGGACCTCGGACGTCGCTTCAGCAGCGAGAGCTTCCGCGGCTACGGCCTCGCTGCGGACCAGCGCGATCCCGGGTTCCTGAGCTTCTTCTTCGGCTATAACTACTGATGGCGCAACGTTTTTTGATTGACCGTGCGGCGCGGCTCGCATATCTTGGCTTGGCGCTGTCCGGATTGGCGTGCCGGGCGGCGCCCGGCTCCGTGGTCCCCGTTTCTGCGGGCCCGGTGAGCCGGGAGGAGGTCGCCCGCTGGGTGCGCGCCACCCAGCCGGCCGAGCATCGTCTTCATCGATTCAAGTGGTTGTTCCGCGACGAGCGGTCGAGCGCGGGCGGCAGGGGCAGCGCCCGCATCGCTCCGCCGGACTCGCTGCGGTTCGATGTCGCCGGCCCGTTCGGCTCCGGAGCCGCCTCGGCCGCGGTCGTGGGCGAGCAGCCGCTGTGGGCCGAGCCGCCCGACGCGATCCAGAAGCTGGTGCCGAACTATCCGCTCATGTGGGGGATGTTCGGGGTGGCCCGGCTGCCCGACGAGAAGGCCGAGCTTCGCGGTCTGACCGACGGCGACAGGACCGCTTGGCGCTACGTCGAGGCGGGCGATACGATCGAGTACGTCCGCACCGAGGGGAAGCCGGTCAGGATGGTCACGGTGGTCCGCCGCGCCGGGGAGCTTCTCGGCAAGGCCGAGGCGACGCTCGACTCGGCGGGCGCCCCGCTCACGGCGCGGCTCACGGTGCCCAGCGCTCCGGCCCGGCTCGACCTTACCTTTCTCTCGACTTCGCAGGCCGCCTTTGCGCCTGATATCTGGGTTTCTCGCAAGCCTTAGCGCTCTCGCGCTCGCCGGCTGCCTGTACGGCTTCGCCGGCGGTGGCCTGCCGCCCCACATCAAGACGGTCGCGGTTCTGCCCTTCGACAACCAGACGGCGGAGCCGACGCTCACCCAGGAGATCTCGGTCGCCGTGCGGGAGGCGGTGCAGGGCCGCCTCGGCCTCCGGCAGGCGAGCGAGCGGCAGGCCGACGCGGTGGTGCGGGGCACGATCACCCGCTACGAGCCGGACCTCCCGGTCGCCTACACCGGCGACGAGGGGGATGGAGGGCAGGTCACGGTGACCCGCCGGCTGGTCCAGATCAGTGTCTCGGTGGAGATCCTGGATCAGGACGGCGGCAAGCCGCTGTGGGAGCGCAGCGGCCTGCTGCTGGAGGGTGACTACGATCCGGGCCAGGAAGCCGAAGGCCGCCGCAAGGCCCTCGACAAGCTGGTGACCAACATCGTGGAGGGCGCCCAGTCCCAATGGTAGCGCGCGGGAGGAGCCGTCACGGCGACAGCACCCTGGGGTGTCTCTTCTCCCTGCTTCTCTTCGTCGCCGCGCTGTACTATGGCGTCCACATCGGCGAGGTCTACCTCCGCTATTACCGCCTGCTCGACGCGATGCGCTTCCAGGCGCAGATCGCGCCCACGATCAAGGACAACGCGGTGATCGACCGGAGGCTGACCGGCGCGGCGGATTCCATTCTCGGACACGCACCGCGGTTCCGGATCGATCGCGGTCCCAGGCGGATCATCATTCAGACCGAGTACAGCGACCGTGTCGAGCTGCCCTTCTTCAAGCACACCTTCCTCCTTCGCCCCCGCGCCGAAGCGCCGTTGTAGGGCGCCGCGGCGGCGCGTGCTCGTCACTGCCGGCGTGATCGCGGCGGCGTTTCCTCTCGCCGCCGCCGCGGACGGCGTGGACGTCGCGCGGTTCTTCCTGGTGCTGGCCGCGATTCTCGTCGCGGCCAAGCTCTTCGGCGAGCTCGCCGAGCGCATCGGCCAGCCGGCGGTGCTCGGCGAGCTCCTGGCGGGAGTGCTGCTGGGCGGCAGCGTGCTCGGCATCGTTCCCGCCGGCGGGGTGGAGGCGGAGCTGATCCACGTCCTGGCCGAGCTCGGCGTCCTCCTGCTGCTGTTCGAGATCGGCCTCGAGACCGACCTGCGTGAGATGTTCCGGGTGGGTCCGGCGGCCCTCGCCGTCGCCGTGGTCGGCATCGCGCTGCCGTTCGCCTTCGGATATCTCTACTGGCGCTACGCACCCCACGCCCAGTCGGGGAGCGGTGACCTCGTCACCGCCGCCATCTTCATCGGTGCGACCCTCACCGCCACGTCGGTGGGCATCACCGCCCGGGTCCTCTCCGACATGCACCGCATGAACACCCCCGAGGCCCGCATCATCATCGGCGCCGCCGTGATCGACGACGTGCTGGGGCTCGTGATCCTCAGCGTGGTCACCGGCGTGGCCGCGGGAGCGGCGGTGTCCTTTCTCGGCGTCCTCCGGACCCTCGGCGTCGCAGTGGGCTTCCTGGTCGTGGCCGTCATCGTCGGGCGGTTCGTCGCGCCGCGCCTGTTCGACGTCATCGTGCGCATGCGGGTACGGTATGTCCTCGTCGTGGCGTCCATCGCCTTCGCCCTCGGACTCGCCGCGCTCGCGGGACTGGCCGGCTCCGCGGTCATCATCGGCGCCTTCGCCGCGGGGCTGATTCTCTCGGGCACCAATCAGTTCGACACCATCGAGCACGAGGTCCGCCCGGTCGCCTCCATCTTCACTCCCATCTTCTTCGTCAGCGTCGGGTCGTCGGTCGATCTCTCCCTGCTGAATCCCTCGACCCCGGGCGCCCGGGCGACGCTGGTCATCGCGGGAGTGCTGACCTTCCTCGCGGTGATCGGGAAGGTCGCCGCCGGGTGGGCCGCCCCCTGGGCCAGGTTCCGGCGACTCGTGGTCGGGGTCGGCATGGTCCCGCGCGGCGAGGTTGGCCTCATCTTCGCCGACATCGGGCGCAGGTCCGGGGTGCTGGGCGACGAGGTCTTCAGCGCCGTGCTGCTGATGGTGATGGTGACCACCTTCATCGCGCCTCCGGCCCTGAAGGCGCTCTTCGCCGGCGGGACCGACGGTGCCGCATCGTGACCTCGAGCGCGGGGAAGATTCGCAGCCTGGGGGCGGCCGCCGAGTGGCGGCGCTCGACGACCGGCCCGGTGGTCTTCACGAACGGTGTGTTCGACCTGCTCCATCCGGGACACGTCGAGCTGCTCGAGGCCGCCCGCCGCGAGGGGAATGCGCTCGTGGTCGGCCTCAACAGCGACGCGTCTGCGCGACGCCTGGGGAAGGGTGTCGAGCGGCCGGTCGTGGCGGAGGCGGCGCGAGCCCGCGTCCTCGCCGGTCTCGAGGCGGTGGACTGCGTCGTGCTGTTCGACGAGGATACACCGATGACGCTGGTGCAGGCGCTGGAGCCCGATGTCCTGGTGAAGGGCGCCGACTATTCCCGTGATCGCATCGTCGGAGCCGACTGGGTGGAGGCTCGCGGCGGCCGCGTCGTGCGAGTACCTCTGCTCGCCGGCCATTCGACTTCCGCCCTGGTGGAGCGCCTCCGTGCCCCGACCTGATGGCCGCGCCAACGATGAGCTTCGTCCTCTCGTGCTGGAGCGGAACGCCAACCCCTACGCCGAGGGATCCTGTCTCATCCGCATGGGCGGGACCCTGGTGCATTGCACGGCCAGCGTCGAGCCGGGCGTCCCGGGCTTCAAGAAGGGTACCGGTGAGGGCTGGGTGACCGCGGAATACGCCATGCTGCCCCGCGCAACGGTCGAGCGGACTCAGCGCGAGCGAAACGGGCCGGGCGGACGCACCCAGGAGATCCAGCGCCTGATCGGTCGCTCGCTCCGCGCCGCGATGGCCACGATGGCCTTCGGAGAGTTCACCATCCGGGTGGACTGCGATGTGCTCCAGGCCGACGGCGGCACCCGTACGGCCGGCATCAGCGGTGGCTGCGTGGCCCTGGCCGACGCCTGCGCCTGGCTCGCCGCCAAGACCGGCATCCCCTCGCCGTTCGGAAGTCTGGTGGCCGCGGTGTCCGTCGGCATCGTGGACGGCGAGGAGCGGCTCGATCTCGCGTACCTCGAGGATCGCGACGCGGCGGTCGACTCCAACGTCGTCATGCTGCATCCGGCGAGCTATGTGGAAGTGCAGGGCACGGGCGAGCACGGCACGTTCTCCCGCGGTCAGCTCGAGACCCTGCTCGACCTGGCGGAGCGGGGAATCACCCGGATCTTCGCCGCCCAGGAGAGGGCGCTGGGCTGGTGAAGCTGCTCGCCGCCACTCGCAGCGCCGGGAAGCAGCGCGAGTTCCAGCGGATCCTCGAGCGCGCGGGCGTCGAGGTGGTGTTCCCCGACGACGTGGGCCTCTATCCCACCCAGGCGGAGGACGCGCTCGAGCTGGGCGAGACGTTCGAGGCAAATGCCCGGAGAAAGGCGGAGCACTTCGCCCGGCTGAGCGGTCTCCCCACCGTCGCCGACGACTCCGGTCTCGAAGTCCTCTCCCTCGGCGGCGCTCCCGGTGTGCGCTCGCGCCGCTGGGCGGGTGCTTCGGGTACCGAGGCTCAGACAGATGCCGTCAACAATGCCGAGCTGGTCCGCCGGCTCGCCGGGGCCACCGGCGCGCGGCGCGGCGCCCGCTATCGCTGTGTCCTGGTGTACCTGCCGCGGCCGGGAGCGATCCCTCGGACATTCGAAGGAGTCTGCGCCGGCCGGATCCTCGAGGAGCCCAGGGGCGACCGGGGATTCGGCTACGACCCCTATTTCCTGAGCGACGAGCTGGGCAAGACGTTCGGGGAAGCCTCGCCTGCCGAGAAGGACGAGGTGAGCCACCGCGGGCGGGCGTTGCGCGAGCTGGCCGAGGCACTGGGAGCCGGCTTGACACATCAAGATTAATTGATATATGTTGCCGCATGACCACCCGCGCCGCCCTGGACACCGACCGCGCCGTCCGGCTCTTCCACGCCCTCTCGGATGAGACCCGCCTTTCCATCCTGAAGCGCCTCCGGCACGGCGAGCGCTGCGTCTGTGAGCTGACCGACGTCCTCGAAGCCGCGCAGTCGCGCCTGTCCTTCCACCTCCGGGTCCTCAAGGAGGCCGGCCTGGTGACGGACCGCCGCGAAGGCCGCTGGATGTACTACACCCTGAACACCGAAGCCTTGGCCGATGTCGCCGACCTGGCGCACACTCTCGCGATGCCATTGCCGGCTCGGGAGAACGGCTGCTGCTGATGTCTTTGTGGCCGATATATCAACATTTCTTGATCGAGGAGGCGTCGTGAGCACCGAGGGCTTGAAGACCATCATCCGCGAGAAGTACGGGGAGGCGGCCCGCCGGGCCGGCACAGGCGGCAGGTCGTCGTGCTGCGGCGGCAGCCCCTGCGGCGCCGACAACAAGGATCCGATCACGTCCGATCTCTACTCCGAGGCCGACGCGGCGGCATTGCCCGAGCAGGCGCTCCTGGCCTCCCTGGGCTGTGGCAATCCGACGGCGCTGACCGAGCTGCACCAGGGAGAGGTGGTGCTCGATCTCGGGTCCGGCGGCGGAATCGACGTGCTGCTCTCCGCCCGTCGGGTCGGCCCGGCGGGAAAGGCGTACGGGCTCGACATGACCGACGAGATGCTGGAGCTGGCCCGGGACAACCAGCGGAAGGCCGGACTGGAGAATGTCGAGTTTCTCCGTGGCGATATCGAGGCGATTCCGCTGCCCGACGCCTCGGTCGATGTGATCATCTCCAACTGCGTCGTCAATCTGTCGGGGGACAAGCGCAAGGTGATTGCCGAGGCCTTCCGGGTGCTCAAGCCCGGCGGCCGCCTGGCGATCTCCGATGTCGTGGTTCGGGGAGAGATGCCCGCTCCCGTGCGCCGGAGCATGGAGCTGTGGGTCGGCTGCGTCGCCGGAGCGCTGACGGAGGACGAGTTCCGGACCTACCTGGGCGAGGCCGGCTTCACCCGGATCGACATCGAGCCCACCCGGATCTACGAGGTGGAGGATGCGCGTGCCTTCCTCAGTGGCAGCGGGCTGGACACGGAGGTGTTGGCGCGCGAGGTGGGCGGATGCGTCATGGGCGCGTTCATCCGCGCCCGGAAGCCGTGAGCGCGACCGTTCGGCTGGCGACCCCGGGTGACTATCCCGGCGTCGTCGGTCTGCTCCGCGCCTCCGGTCTCCCCACGGCGGGACTGAAACCGGGCTTGCCCGACTTTCTGGTCGCGGAAGTGGGGGGGAAGGTCGTCGGCGCTGTCGGCCTCGAGGTGTATGGGGACCGCGCGCTGCTGCGCTCCGCCGTGGTCGATGCCGGCCGCAGGGGTACCGGTGTGGGGCAGGACCTGGTCGAAACCTTGCTGCAGCGGGCCCGCTCCCGCGGCGTGCGCGAAGTCTATCTGTTGACCACCACGGCGGAGGACTACTTCCCACGCTTCGGCTTCAGCACCATCTCCCGCACCGAGGTAGCTCCCGCGGTTCGAGCCTCGGAGGAGTTCCGTGGCGCATGTCCGGACACGGCCGTGGCGATGCGCCGGGTGCTGCAGGGCGCCTGAGTACCCAGCCACTGCCGACCGTCACTGCCGGGGGGATGATGGCGCTCCCTGTGGAAGAGCACGACCGCGCATCGCTCGCGCAGGCGGTCGGGGAGATCGGCCGAAATCCGGTAGCTCTGGGGCGCAATCGCTACCCGCACTCGCGCCTGGCCGCTATGTTGCACCTCGTCCCATGTCCGGGGTGTGGCGCAGTCCGGTAGCGCGCCTGCTTTGGGAGCAGGAGGTCCCGGGTTCGAATCCCGGCGCCCCGATTGTAGCCGAGATCCCGTCAGCCTGGTAGAAGGTTGACGGGATTTTCGCTGCTGCACGCCGGTTGGTCCCTCCGGATGCCACCACGATCGAGCCGCGGCCACGAGATCGTTCAGCGCAGCGCGCTCATGCGAAAGACCCGCGTCACTCCGGGCTTGAGTCGGATGCCGGCGAGCACTCGCCCCTGGGAGAGCGCCACGCGGGAGGCGCTGCCATCGAGCGCGTATTCGGTGGCACGAGCCGCGCGGCGCCTCAGCGAGATGTCCACGGTCGGAGTGCCTTTCCGGCTCCAGACCACCAGTACCTGGTCGCCATCCGGCCGGATGAAGAGATGATGATACAGCGCCCCGGCCTCGCCCGAGGTGACCCGCACCCGGGCCTCGGGGTCCGCAACGGTGAGCGTTCCCGTGTCGAGCAGGTCGGTCAGCAGGTCCACGGTCCTGAACGCCAGCTTCGGCGTCCGATCGGTCCTGGTCAGGCCCAGGTGGTAGTTGGGCTCATCGCCGATGACCGGGCTGCCGGGCGCTAGATCCTTGATCTCGTAGATCCCGATGTGCTCGATGCGCGGATCGGCCAGGAACGTGGCGACCGCCCGCGCCCACCAGTCCGCCTGCTGCTCCTCCGTCCTGCCCGGCGTCGTCGCGAATCCCATCTCGTTGATCCACACCGGCCGGTGGCCGCAGCGATCCACCACCGGCAGGAACCCTTCCCGGTAGCGCGCGTCGAGGTAGGTCTCGACCACGACGCTGTCGGGCGTCCAGGTCTCGGGATAGGCATGAAACGGCACTGCGGTGATGTCACGGGTGGCGCCGGCCTCGCACAGCTCACCCAGCCATTCCTCGTCGGCCCAGACCATTCCACCCGGCAGGATCCCGGCGCCCGGCGCGGCCTCCCGGATGGCGGCGGCACCTCGCGCCAGCACTTCCGCGTACTCCGCCGCGCTGCCATCCCACCAGAGCGGGACGTTCTCTTCGTTGTAGATCTCGTATGAGGCCACGTTGGAGTGCCGCCGCATCGCTCGGGCCAGGCTGGAGGCGAATGCTTCCCAGTCTTCGATCCGGGCGGGTGGATCGTTCCAGAGGTGACCATCCGCCGATCGGCCGGCGGCTGCCCAGTCGGGCGTGTAGCCCAGATAGGGTCGAAGGGTGATGCCGTAGCGTGCGGCCAGCTCTGCGAAGCGGTGCAGCCACTCCAGGTCCAGCGTGTCCGGCGCCGGCTGATAGTCGTCCCAACCGAGACTGCCCCGCCAGGTATGCACTTCGAGCTGGCGCAGCAGCTCGAAATCCTTCGCCACCTCGGACAGGCTCTCGCCTTTGTCGTAATCCTCGAGCACGCTGAAGGACACCCGCTTCGTCGCCGCCAACGGCTCGGCCTGGGCTCGCGCTCCGCTTCCCGTGCTGCATGCCGACCAGGCGCAGCAGCAGGCCAGCACCAACCCGGCGGCTGTTCCGGCGGCCCGGAACGGTCTAAGTTCTTGGATCACATACACGCGCCTGTAGCTCAACTGGATAGAGCACCGGCCTTCTAAGCCGGTGGTTGCAGGTTCGAGCCCTGCCAGGCGCGCTACGCTTCGTCCTGCGTTTCCCGGCGTGCGCTGGTCTCTCCCGCCTGCTCCTCCTGCTCATCCAGAAACTCCTTCGCGGCCTCCTTGCGGGGCGCCCGGGCGCTCTCCCGGATCACCTCGTCCTGCTTCTCCTCGGTCATTCCCGTGACCTCGTCGTTCCGGAGCGCGGGAACCCCCTTGTTTGGCTTATCGGTCATCAGACACCTCACCATGGATGGCCCGCCCGCCATCGGCGGGGCACCTGCAATATCCCTTCGGGCCACCCGACCGTTCGTGACCGTGGACACCGCCGCGGTTTCCGGAAATATTCAGCCCATGCATGACTTCGCTCCGCCGGACCCCTCCGAAAAGTCCCGGGGGGTCGCCACGGCCCTCGCCGCCCTCCTGGGGCCCTTCGGGGCCCACCGCTTCTATGTCGGCAAGACCGGAACCGGCACCCTCATGGCCGTCACGCTTGGCGGCCTCGGTGTCTGGTGGCTGTACGACCTCATCGTGGTGGCCGCCGGTGACTTCCGGGACGCGGATGGCCGCCGGCTGAGCCGGTGGGATCCCGAAGCGGCCGGCGGCCAGGGCACCGAAGCGCTCGCGCAGGACGTCGACGCCCTCCGGGCCGAGGTCGCCGAGCTGGCCGAGCGGCTGGACTTCGCCGAGCGGCTCCTGGCCCAGCCGCGCGACGCCTCCCCGCCGATTCCCTCCAGGCGCTCCTGAATGGACCCGGCCCGAAGCACCGCCGGTCGGCTCCTGCCCCGGCGGGAGGACCTGCGTGCCATGCTCCACCTCGCGGGGCCGGTCGTCGTCATCCAGGTCGGAATGATGCTGATGGGCGTGGTGGACACGATCATGGTCGGCCACCTCTCCGCCGTCGCGCTCGCGGCGGTCGCGCTCGGCAACCTCTACTTCTTCGGGCTCGGCGTGTTCGGCATGGGGACGCTGATGGTGCTCGACCCCGTCGTCGCGCAGGCCGTGGGCGCCCGCGACCATCCCGGCATAGCCCGGGGAGTCCAGCGCGGCGTCCTCGTGGCGCTGATGCTGGCCCTCCCGGCGACCCTGCTGCTGCTGCCCGCCGAGCCGTTCATGGTGCTCGCGCTGCAACCCGCCGATGTGGTGCCCGACGCGGCTGCGTACGCCGTCCGCCTCGCGCCGGGCGTGCTGCCCTTCTTCCTGTTCGTCGTGCTTCGGCAGAGTCTCCAGTCGATGCACCGCACGGCCCCGATCATGGTCACGATCGTGGTCGCCAACCTCGTCAACGCCGCGCTCAACTGGGTGCTCATCTTCGGCCACTTCGGCGCCCCGGCTCTGGGCGTGATCGGCTCCGCCTGGGCCACCACCCTCAGCCGATGGCTCCTGGCGGTCATGCTCCTCGGAATGACATGGAAGGATCTGAGACCGTATCTCCTGCCCATCCGGCCCGAGATCCGGCAGTGGGCTCCGCTCTGGCGCATGCTGCGCCTCGGCGTGCCGATCGGATGTCAGTACACGCTGGAGTTCGGCGCGTTCGCGTTCGTGGCCCTGATGATGGGGTGGCTCGGCTCCCGCGCGATGGCGGGCCACCAGGTCGCCATCAATCTCGCCTCGTTGACCTTCATGGTGCCGCTCGGCGTCGCCGACGCGGCTTCCATTCTCGTAGGT
>CAMPKP010000013.1 GCA_946887295.1 uncultured Gemmatimonadota bacterium
GGCCTCATCGGGGCTTCGATCGGCATGGCGGTGCGCGAGCGCAAACTCGCTCGCCGCGTGGTGGGCATCGGGCGAACCCCAAACACGCTCGAAACGGCCCAGCGGCGGGGCGCGATCGATCAGCATGCGACCGACTTGGCCGCCGGCGTGCGCGGGGCCGACTTCGTCATTCTCTGCACGCCGGTCGAGCGCATTGCCGGGCAGGCGGCCGCAGCGATCCAGGCAACCTCGACACCGACAGGGGGCCGAACATCCTGGACCAGCGTCACACGTTCGTCGGCAGCATCGTCGCGCAGCCGCAGTTCGAGATGGGCGGGGTGGGTGGTGCGATCGCATTTCGTCGAGTACCTCCGACCCGCCTTCGCCGATGAATTGTTGAGCGCGCACACCTGGGTGCCCCGCTTCGACCAGCGCTCCACTCCCCGGCGCTACCTCTTCGTCCGTGATGCCGATCGCGTGGTGCTGGCCAGCGCGGAGACGGTCTGGGTCTTCGTCGACCTCGCCACCGGCCGGCGCCGCCCCATCCCGCCCGAGCTGCTCGAGGCCTTCGAGCCGCTGCCCGAGGAGAGCGCGGTCCGTCGGACGCTCGGGCTCACCACCTGAGGGCTGTTCCCTCGCGGCTGTTCTTGAGCCGCAGGCCGGCTCTCAGCTCGCACCCGGAGGAATGAATGGCCCAGCCCAGCCTGGCGAACGAGGTCGCGAACCTGCACGCGACCCTGCAGGCCATCGAGTCGCGGATGGCGGCCGGGGAGCTTCCCGTCGAGGGCCTCGCCGAGTTCAAGAGCTCGGTGGACGACCTGCGGTTGAGGCTGTGGGGATTGATGAGCGCCGGCACGGCGAACGACTACCGGGCCTTCCAGGAGCGGTTCAGGCTGCGCCGGTCGAGGGAGATCTGCGAAGGGGTCGCGAGTGAGCTGCGCGCGGGTACGCTGAGCAACCGCCACGAGGAGCTCGGCCCCCTGGCGGACGCCGCGAGCGATCTCGCACGAGCCATCGCCGGAAAGGCGTCACCATGATGCCAACCAGATTCACGCTGGATTTCCGCGGACGAGTGTACACGGTGCAGCGGGGCGAGGACCCCGCCAGCGCGGCCGAGGGGGGCGGGGCACCTGTGGGACGGCACTCCTGGTACATCAGCCTCGGGCCCAAGGCGATCACGAGCCTCGAGGCGGTGCCGGGCGAGAGTGAAGCGGAGCTGAGCGCGAGAATCCGGCGGTGGCTGGAAGATCATCCCGACATGCCGCGCAGCGAGGACATCATACTCGGAGGAGGGTGATCGGCCCTCAGTCGAGGAGTTTGGCCGCCGCCGGAGTGGGGGAGGACTGCTGGCTCCCGGCCCAGGTCTCCCAGGTGAGCGGGCAGCCGTGGCCGAAGGGGGGGCTCGGATGTCCGCTGCGTCGCATCAGGTCGTGGAGCATCTCGTGGCGTACGACCATCTCGTGCTCGGTCCAGTCGGCCGCGAGGAAGATCTTGTGGCCCGGGTCCCAGTGGCCCACGCAGTCGCCGCTCGAGCAGCGAAAGCTGGGGCCCGGCACGACCATCCACTCCACCCGGTCGAAGTTGCCGCTGAGCCCGGAGCAAGCCTCGGTCTTGGCCCACCACTCCTGATAGACCGCCGGGGGCTGCCACGGTTCACTTCCCGCGGGGTCGAAGCCGCAGGCGGCGAGGATCGCGGCGGAGGCCACGAGCGGGAGGCAGGCGCGGTGGAGCACGACACCCGGAAGGGCAATGGGCGTGCCGATCCTCGGCGACGATGCAAGCCCTTGTCTCGCAACACGCCCGCGCGTCTGCTCCGGGCCGCTGCAGCCGTCCCCCTGTCGGGATGCAAGAGCCTCCCGCAGTGCCCGGTACGCGCGTCCGGCGCCGGACGATCGTGTTCGAGGTGAAACGGAACCGGGTCTGGCCACCGGGCCGAGGGATTGCGAACTTGTAAGAGAGCACCAACACGCTCCGGTTCAGTCCTGGAGGTGCAAGATGTGGCACCGCTGCTCGAGCCTACCGATTGTCGTCCTGCTCTCCTTTTCGACAGTTCCTGCCGCCGCCCAAATCGAGCTCACGGTTCATGGCGGCCTCATGCTGGGAGGCGGAGGCCGAGCGAGCCACGCGCTGGAGCAGCCGGCCCGACCCTCCGGATCCAGTCGCGTGCTCGGCGAAGCGACGACCGCGGGGGCGCGGCTCGGGATCGAGCTTTCGGAGCGGTGGCAGCTGGACGGAGGCATCGCCTGGTCCCGCAACAGCACGTGGGAGGGAGCGGTGAGCCGGGCGCTTCCCTCCTTCGAAGCCCAGACGCTCTTTCTGAGCAGCACGGTGCAGGGCTGGCTGACGCAGCCGGGCTCGCGGTTCGGCGTGGTGGCCGGGGTGGGCCCGGCCCTGATCCTCGAGCGTGGACAGGGCATATTTCCCGAGCAGCAGACCAACCTCGGCGGAATGGTGAGCTTCGGCGGCGTCATGCGGCTCGACCACCGGTTCTCCGTACGGATCGATGCCCAGCAGTATCTCTTCAGCAGCGCGTTCGACGACTCCTACACGCCACATCTCGGAACCGCGCCGGTTCCCGGGCATGCATCGAGGCTCCGGCACGACTTCGTGCTCCTCGCGGGTTTCTCGTGGCGGAGCGACTGACCACGATCCGTCTCGCGGTCCCAGCCGACGCTGCGGCCCTGGCCGAGCTCGGCGCGCGCACCTTCCGGGACGCCTTCGGGGCCGACAACACTCCCGAGGACATGACCCTGTATCTCACGACCAGCTACGGGCCGGAGCTTCAGGCTGCCGAGCTTCGGAGCGCCGGCATCGTGACGCTCGTCGCGGAGTCGGAGCGCGGCCTCGCGGGGTACTCGCAGCTGCGAGAGGCGCCGCCTCCGGGGTGCGTCGGTGGGCCGGGGCCCATCGAGCTGTGGCGGTTCTACGTGGAGCGGGAGTGGCAGGGACGCGGCGTCGCTCAGGCGCTGATGGAGGCCACGCTCGAGGCCGCCGCGGCCCGTGGCGCAGGCACGGTGTGGCTGGCCGTGTGGGAGCGGAACCACCGGGCCCGGGCCTTCTACCGGAAGCGCGGCTTCGTGGATCGCGGGGAGAAGGCGTTCCTCCTCGGCAACGATCGCCAAACCGACCGGGTCATGGCGCTCGCGCTGTCCGAGCGGACAGGCCTCCCGGGAGGATAGATTGTGCTGGCGGGACCACTTCTGGAGGCATTCATGCCGGCCGAGCGCGGTACACCACCGCGACAAAGTGACGAGGGGCTGGGCTTGCGCCGCCGGCTCTCTCTCGGCGTGACGGCGGCCCTGCATCGGATCGTCGCGGGGGTCGCCGGCGTGGCATTGGCCGGCCATCCTCGCGTAGGCGGCATCCCGGTGCTCCGGGGCAGCGGCACCGGCCCGGACTGCAGGGCACATTTGGAAGCGGCGCTCAATCTCATGGACCGCGTCACGCCCGGTCTCCGGAGCAGGCTGCAGCGGCATGTGACCGGCCTCTTCCTGATGCATCAGCCGCCCGTCCACGGCTACTACTCCCGCATCACGGGCACGTGCACCCTCGATCTGGACGCCCTCGACCGAGAGTCGCCGGCAGAGGTGGCGGCCGCGATGGTTCGCTGCGCTACCGAGGGGTGGCTCTGGCGGTCGGGGCGGGGTCGCTCCCGCGACGACGAGGCCCGCATCCTGGCCGTCAGCGAGCTAGCCCGCCTGCATTTTCTCCGGCGCGCCGTGAGGCGCCTGGGCGCCCGGCGCTGAGTTCCGGCTGGCTCCGATCGTTCTCCTCCATCACCGAAAGCGCTCGCCGATGCGTTCCGGATTCCTCTCCGGCACTCTGCTGATCATCCTGCTTTGCCCGACGGCGGCTTCCTCGCTGCGCGCGCAGCGGCGCGACGGCGCGGACCCGCGGGCCCGGCTGGAGGCGCTCAAGGACGAGGCGGTGCAAGGCGTGGAGGCGCGCGCCGAGCTGGTCCAGAGGGTCGTGGACCAGATCTTCAGCTACGGCGAGCTCGGCTTTCAGGAGATCGAGACCTCGCGCTACCTGATCGCTCTCCTCAGGCGCGAGGGCTTCGCCGTGGACACCGGAGTGGCCGGCATTCCGACGGCGTGGGTGGCGCGATGGGGGCAGGGGCGGCCGGTGATCGCGCTCGGCTCGGACATCGACGGCATCCCCCAGGCCTCGCAGGTGCCCGGGGTGGCCTGTCGCCTGCCGCTGGTAGAAGGCGCTCCGGGCCACGGCGAGGGGCACAACTCGGGACAGGCGGTCAACCTCGCCGCGGCCTTCGCGGTGAAGCGTATCATGGAGCGCGAGAGCCTGCCCGGCACGCTGGTGCTGTGGCCGGGCGTCGCCGAGGAGCAGATCGCGGGAAAGCCGTTCCTGGTGCGCGCCGGCGTCTTCACCGACGTGGACGTGGTCCTGTTCAGTCATGTGGGGAGCGAGTTCGGCACCTCGTGGGGTCTCAGCTACGGCTCGGGCCTGGTGTCGGTGCTGTACCGCTTCACCGGCACGGCGGCCCATGCGGCCGGACGCCCCTGGCAGGGGCGCAGCGCCCTGGACGCGGTCGAGCTGATGGAAGTGGGGTGGAATTTCCGGCGCGAGCACCTTCCCCTGAAGCAGCGGTCGCACTCGGTCATCGTGGACGGCGGCGACCAGCCGAACGTGGTGCCCCAGACGGCCTCGGTCTGGTACTACCTGCGCGAGCTGGACTACCGGGGGATCAAGGCGCTGTGGGCGGTGGCCGACTCGGTGGCGCAGGGCGCCGCATTGATGACGGGCACGACGCTCCTCCCCAGCAAGGTGCTCGGGGCCGCCTGGCCGCGACACTACAACCGGCCCATGGCCGAAGCGATGGCCGCCAACATCGCGCGTGTCGGGATGCCCTCGTGGACCGCCGACGATCAGGCGTTCGCGCGGGCGGTGCAGCGCGCGGTGGGCCAGGCCGATTCCGGGCTCAAGCGGGTGGTGGACTCGCTCGATCCGCCGGCGGACCCCGCGCGCAACATGGGCGGGCCGTCCGACGACATCGGCGACGTGTCCTGGACGGCGCCCACTGTGGTGCTCTACTATCCCGCCAACGTGGGCGGACTGCCCGGCCACCACTGGTCCAGCGCGATGGCGATGGCCACGCCTATCGCCCACAAGGGGTCGGTCGCCGGTGCCAAGGCAGCCGCGATGACGCTGCTCGATCTGCTGCTGCGCCCGGCGCTGGTGGACAGCGCGCGTGCCTACTTTCGAGACGTGCAGACCCGCGAGGTCAAGTACCAGCCGCTGATCCGGCCCGAGGATCAGCCCCCGATCGAGCTCAACCGCGAGATTCTCGAGCGCTACCGCCCGGCGATGCGGCCCTACTATTACGAGCCGAAGCGCCACCGCACCTACCTGGAGCAGCTCGGCGTCACCTATCCGGTGCTGCCGGACAGCGCCGGGGCGTGCCGCGTGACCCTCAAGCCTTCCCGATAGAGGAGTCGACATGCCGGCCTACGTCATCGTCAACGTCACGGTCCATGACCCGGCTCGCTACGAGGAGTACAAGCGGCTCGCGACCCCGACCATCCCGGTGTACGGCGGACGCTACGTCGCCCGCGGCGGAGCGGTGGAGATCCGGGAGGGAGGGTGGTCGCCCGAGCGCCTCGTCATTCTCGAGTTCCCGAATCTGGAGCGCGCTCGCGCGTGGTGGTCGTCACCCGAGTACGCGCCGGCGAAGGCGGTGCGGCAGTCGTGCGCGGACACCCAGCTGGTCATCACCGAGGGACTCCCCGGCTAAGGACATCTCTACGCTGGAGGCAGGCATGCTGTCAGTCACTACCCCGTCCGTCGAGGGACGGCGGGTCACCAGTTATCTCGGCATCGTGAGCGGCGAGGCCATACTCGGCGCCAACATCTTCCGCGACTTCTTCGCCGGCATCCGCGACATCGTCGGCGGCCGCTCCGCCGCGTACGAGGAGGAGCTCCGCAAGGCCAAGGCGATCGCGATGGAGGAGATGGAGAGCCAGGCGAAGGAGCTCGGCGCCAACGCGGTGCTCGCGGTCGATCTCGACTACGAGACCATCCAGGTGGGCTCGGGCGGCGGCATGCTGATGGTCAGCGCCAGCGGCACGGCCGTGGTGCTGGGCTGACCCCGGTGGAGCCTCAGCGCGGCGTCACCCTGCGGTTCCTCGCCGAGCCGACAGACGTCAATTTCGGAGGCAAGGTCCACGGCGGCGCCGTCATGAAGTGGATCGACCAGGCGGGCTATACCTGTGCCGCGGGGTGGAACGCCACCTACTGCGTCACGGTGTATCTTGGCGGGCTCCACTTTCTGGGACCCATCCGGGTCGGGGAGCTGGTGGAGCTGCGGGCGCTGGTCATCCGGACCGGCCGGACCAGCCTCGACATCGCGATCGACGTGTATGCCGGTGATCCGAAGAGCCCCGAGCGCCGGCGAACCGGACACTGCGTCGTGGTTTTCGTCGCGATCGGCCCCGACGGGAAGCCCACCAGGGTCCGGCCATGGAAGCCGGAGACCGAGCTCGACCGGGCGCTGGAGGGGTACGCCGTGCGGCTCGCCGGGCTCAGGAAGCAGATGGACGCCGAGATGGAGGAGCGCCTGGTCGGCGCCGCGCCGCCTACTGCGGCGGAATCGACCAGAAGATCTCCTCCCCGGCTCGCGCAGTGAACGGCTCGCTGAGTACCGGCGAGCCCGCGGCACGAACCGGACGAGCCTCGAGGTAGAACGACGACGATCCCGCGGTGAGTGCCCGGGACAGCATGAACTCGACGGTGTCGGACGCCGGCACGAATCCCAGCCGCGTCGCGCTGCTGAGCGTGGGACGGACGTAGATGTCCATGTCGGACGTCGCCCGGTTCTCGATCGTGACCTTGGCGCTCGAATCGGGGGTGGGCCCGCCGCCGGATCCGCCGCCGCAGGAAACCGTGGCCAGCAACAACCCGGCCGCGCAGGTGCGAAGGAGGGATGTCATGACGTCACCTCGGTTGATGAATATGCGTTGGGTCCGGCGCATGCCCGGTGCGGCGTGCCTCGCCGCGACACTCGCCGTCGGCCTCGCCGGCAAGCCCGTATCCGCCCAGAGCACGGAGACCGCTCCGCCTCCCCGGCTCGACTCCGCGGCGGCCGCGAACGCCGCGCGCTCCGACACGGCGCGTCGCGACACGATACGTCGCGACACGACGCGTCGCGACACGACGCGGGGAACTTCCGGCGATTCGCTCCCCGGCGGTGATTCGCTCGCGGTCGGCGACTCGCTCCCGGTCGGCGATTCGCTCGCCGCCCGAGCGGACAGCGCGACGCCTGCCCCGGCGGCTCAACCGCCCGCGCCGGTGGACAGCCTGCTGCGCGGAGCGTGCGACGGATCGGCCGCGGACGCGCCCGACCTGTTGATCGTCAAGTTCCGACCCGCGACGACTGCCGCCGAGCGTGAAGCCGTCGCCCGCGAGGTCGAAGGGACGCTCGTCGGGCCGAGCGAGTCCATGGAGCCCGGCTCCTGGTATCTGCGCGTGCCCGGTGCGGCGGCGGACCCGTCGGTTGCGGACCGGCTCATCGTGCTGTCTCCCGTCCTGGAGGTCGGGAGCACCCGCTGCCCGTCCGGAGCCTCCGTCCGACCCTAGCCTACATTCAAGTCTAGCAGGAGTGCCAATGCCGCGAGCCGGTGACGTCGGGTTCCTCATGCTGGGAATCGCACTGCTGCAGGGTTGTGACCGCTCGCGCCCGTCGTCCGAGCCGGTCTTCATCCCGGTCGGCGGAAGCATGGCGTTGCCCTTCTCGTCCGCAGTGCGTGTGGGTGACATGCTGTACCTCGCCGGCCAGATCGGCACCGACAGCACCGGCGCACTGGTGCCGGGCGGCATCGGCCCCGAGACGCGCCAGACCATGGAGAACATCCGGGGTGTGATTGGGCGGAACGGCTCGTCGATGGACCGGGTGGTGCGCTGCCTCGTCATGCTGGCGAACATGGACGAGTGGAGCGCGATGAACCAGGTGTACGTGGAGTTCTTCCCCGCCAACCACCTGCCGGCGCGGAGCGCGATGGGGGCGAATGGTCTCGCGCTCGGCGCCCGGGTGGAGATCGAATGTCTTGCGGTCACGTCGCAGAGCGGACCTGAAGCTGATTGAGATATGGTGACTGCAAGTAAGTTATTGACAATAGCTTAGTGCTTCCTGATAAACCGACTTCGAGGCGAGAGCCGGCCACCGGTGGAGCCGCCGCGCCCGGAGCGGTACCTTTGCAGAACCCCATCCGGAGGACCCGATGCTCCGCTCCTTCGCTCTCCCGTCCGTCGGTCTCGCCGCTCTTGCACTCACGTCCGGTTCTCACAGCCTCGCCAAGCCGTGCAGGGGGCTCGCCCCGCTTCCCGCGCCTGAAGAGCTGCTCCCGCGTGCGCGGATCGCGCTCGACCTTCCCGGCACCGAACAGGTGGCCCTCGATCCCACCGGCCGATGCATCGGCATCCAGGTGCGAACTCACGGCACGGCGCGCCTGGTGAAGCTGCTGCTTCGCGGCGTCGAGGTTCCGCGTGAGGTAGTGGACCTGAGAGTCGTGCCAACGATCGCGCCGGGCACGTGAGACCGGCCGGTCCCTCGTCGGTGCGTGTCGTCCCACGGGCGTCGATGCGCCGCGCCGCCCCGTTGCTGCTGCTCGTCGCGTGCGCGTGTCCATCCCCGGGAAGGGAGCAGGACCGTGCCGAGCTGCTCCGCTTGCACGAGGTGGCCCGCACCGCCCACATCCAGAAGCGCGCCGACCTGATGGTTGGGCCGTGGGAGGACAGCGTCCTGTTCGTGGCGGCTGGGCAGGTCACGGCGAGATCCTCGGAGGAGAGCCGGACGCGATTTCAGTCGTACTTCGACCGCTCGACCTTTCAGGCCTGGGACGACATCGCGCCGCCGATGCTCCGCATCTCCCCCGACGGTCGGATGGCGTACAAGATCGTTCGGAAGCGAGTGAGGCTGACCTCACCCGACAGCGCGGGGCGGGCGGTGCCCGAGGACGTGGTATACGCCTGGATCGAGATCTACGAAAAGCCTCGGGACCGCTGGGTCCTCACGGCCGTCGCATCCACCGACCGGCCCGGTCCCTGAGCGCCGGGGCTGACCCGTGCAGGCCTTCGCCGATCACTTCTCCCGACTCTCGACAACGTATGCCGCCTATCGTCCCCGGTACCCCGAGAGGCTCCTCGCCGCAGTCGCGGCGGCGAGCCCTGACCGGGAGGTCGTCTGGGATTGTGCCACCGGCACGGGCCAGGCCGCGCTCGGGCTCGCGGCCCACTTCGCGACCGTGCTCGCGAGCGACGCCAGCCGGGAACAGGTTCGCGCCGCGCCTCGGCACGAGCGCATCCGCTACCTCGTCGCGCGCGCCGAGGCAGTGCCGCTGCGCTCGCGATCGGTGGGTCTGGTGACGGTTGCGCAGGCGCTCCATTGGCTCGACCTGCCGGAGTTCTACGCCGAGGCGCGGCGCGTCCTCCGTCCGGGAGGGACGCTCGTCGCGTGGACCTACGGAAGGCAACGGGTGGACGCTGGTCCGCTGGACGGGGTGGTGGACGACTTCTACCATCGGGTGATCGGGCCGTACTGGTCCCCCGAGCGCAGGTGGGTGGAGACCGGCTATCGAACGCTCCCGTTCCCGTTCGAGGAGATCTCCATGGAGGTACCACCGATGGTCGCGCGGTGGAGCCTCGCAGAGCTGCTGGGTTACATCGGGACCTGGTCGGCGGTGGCACTCTGCCGCGAGGCGACCGGAAGGGATCCGCTGCCGGAGCTCGCGGCAAGGCTGCTGCCGCTCTGGGGTGATCCATCGACCGTCCGGACGGTCGAGTGGCCCATCGGCGTGCGGGCCGGGCGATGAGGACGGCAGGAGAATGCTGATAGAGGCCGTCGCCGCCATTCTGGATCGGGATCTGCAGGCGCTCGCCCGGGAGGTGGAGGCATATCCGGACGACGACGCGCTGTGGCGCATCGCGGATGGCCTCCCCAACTCGGCCGGCACGCTCGTGCTCCATCTGGCCGGCAACATCCAGCACTTTCTCGGCGCCGACCTCGCCGGCACCGGGTACGTGCGCGACCGGCCGGCCGAGTTTTCGGCGCGCGGTGTCCCTCGCCTGGTCCTGCTGGGGCAGATCGAGGCGGCCCGCAGCGCCGTCCGTGCCGTGGTGGAGCGGGCCGGCCAGATGGCGCTCGAGGCGGACTTCCCGGAAGTGGTGGGCGGGATGCGAGTGGCGACCGGGGAGTACCTGGTCCACCTGGTGAGTCACTTCGGCTACCACCTGGGTCAGGTGGACTTCCACCGGCGGCTGGTCACCGGGGATTCCAGCGGAGTGGACGCGGTCCGAGCGGCGGAGCTGCGCACGGCACGGCCGGCCGTGGACTGAGCCGGCCGGCCGCGCCTTCAACAGGCGGTGACCGGACCCGACGCGAGCACCTCGAAATCGCTGCCCCGCACTCTCATCGTCCGCAGTTGGTCCAGCGCATCCGCCCAGGCGGGATCGCTCGTGCCGGTGACGTACCACGCGCTGCCCTGGTCGGCCAGGATCAATCCATAGCGCTTCATCGCCGTCAACAGGACGAGCGCGTCGCCGCTGTAGCCGTCGAGCCGGAAGCTCGCCCTGAGCCGCACACGGGTGCCGTAGGGCGGAAGCGCGTCGTCGGAGTACTGCCCGCAGTGGCCGGCGGGCGCGGTGTACGCCCGGCGCACCCGCGGAACGGTGAAGCGGAGCGCGTGATGCAGGCGATCGGCCGCCACCTCTTCATGCTTCAGCAATCCCGGCAGGATCGGGAGTCCCGCCGCATCCGCCGAGGTCCAGCCGGCTGGCCTGGCGTGGTTAGTGGTGAGGTCCCACACCGCCGAGGAGCTGACCTGGAAGCCGGACCCGGTCCGCACGGTGTTGAACAGCTCGAACAACCGGCAATCGCCCTGACGTACCACGAGCACGTGGCGGTCACCCGAGGCGGGATCGGGGTCCTGGGTGCTCCCGCCCTCGATGTGAACGTCGAGCGGGATGGGCATCGGTCCCGGATCGCTCTCATCGGAATAATCGGCGCCATCGGTGCCGAAGGTGATGAGCACCAGCGGCTGGTCGGCCGGCACCACGGTGAATGGAATGCCGTAGAACTCCTCGCTGGTTCCGAGGTCGAGGTGGATGGAGCTCTCGGAGACCATCTCCGCGAGGAGCGCCGCGGAAGCCGGGTGGACCGGATCCGCACTCACGTCGCGGTTCCACGCATTGTCGGCCGGGAAGATCTGGCATCCGCCGATGCTCGGCAGGGGGCCGGCGGGACCCGGGCTGGTGGGATGTCCGCCGGGAGGCGGATCGCCGCTCGGCTCCGCCGGCTCGGCGGCGGTGCCGCAGGCTGCCAGGAAGCAGGCGAGGACGGCCGAAACGTGGCGCATGGAACCCTCGACGGTGGTAGAGCGTGGAACGCGATCTGCCGGCTGTTGCGCGATTGCCGGTCGGCGGGGGCAAGTTCCATGCGCCGGGCGATGCGCCGGACTGCACCCGCATGCATCTCGGGTGGCATTCGCGCCGCGCCGCGAATACCATCCCACCCGCATCGGCTTCGTCCGCCCCTGACAGGGGCCTTCACCGGAGCGCCCCCATGTTCTCGCCCTTCTTGTCCGAGCAGGTCCGCGCGGCCCACGACGGCCCCACCTGGCATGGCAATGCCTTGGCGGAAAGCCTTGTCGGGATCGACGCCGAGCGGGCCGCCGCTCGCGTGATCCCGGAAGCACATTCCGTCTGGGAGATCGTCCTTCACCTGACAGCGTGGACCGGAGAGGTGACGCGGCGCCTGGAGGGTGCGGCGCCGGCCGCCCCGGCCGAGGGCGACTGGCCGCCGGTGGGCCCGGTCTCGGAGGAGGCCTGGGCAACGGCGCGCCGGGGACTGGGTGACGCGCATGCCGCCCTGGCCACCGCGGTCGCGCGGTTTCCGGCCGAGCGCTGGTCCCAGCCCGTCGGCGGAGAGCGCGACGCACCGCTCGGCACCGGAGTCAGCCACGCCGCGATGGTGGCCGGCCTGCTGCAGCATGACGCCTATCACGGCGGACAGATCGGCCTGCTGCGCAAGGCGCTCCGCGTCTGAATCCGTCCCGGGGAAGACCGCGTAGGGATCGGACCATTCGGGGTTCGGCCGCAACCAAACGGAGGCAGACGATGGCGTGGTCGAGAGCGAGCCGGGCACTCGCGGCTCTGGTGGTGCTGCACGCCGGCACCGCACTGGCACAGGGACCCGGCGGGACCGAGCGGGAGATCCGGACCATGCTGGACCAATCCGCGGTGGCGTGGAACCGGGGCGACCTCGACGGTCACCTGGCCGACAACGCGGACTCCATCTCGTTCATGACCCGGAGCGGGCCGATCGTCGGGAGGACGAGGACGGCCGACGCCCTGCGTCGCAGCTTCTTCAAGGATGGGAAGCCGGTCCAGCAGCTCCGCTTCGAGCAGGTCACCATCCGGCGGCTCGGCGAGGGACACGCACTCGTGGTGGGGCGTTTCATCCTCGATGGCGGCGGACAGCCGGAGCACAGCGGGTGGTTCTCCACCATCTGGGAGCGGCAGGCCGCGGGCTGGCGAGTCATCCACGACCATTCGAGCTGACCGGACGCCACTCCTCGCGCCGACCACTCCAACGGGGCGACCGATGCGCACGCACGTGCGGACCAGTCTGGCCTGGCTCGTCCTCCTGGCCGCAGGTGCGGCGAGTTGCGGCTCGACCGGGCCCGGCCTGCCCGACGACGGGCTCTCCGTGCTTTTCGTGGGGAACAGCCTCACTTCCACGAACGACCTTCCCGGCATGGTGGCCGAGCTGGTGGGCGCCGCCGGCGTCGAGCGATACCGGTATCAGGAGGTCTCCTCGGGCGGGGCCGCCCTGGAAGATCTCTGGAACGACGGCCGCGCGATCGACGCGATCGAGGGAGCACGGTGGGACCTCGTCGTGCTCCAGCAGGGCCCGTCTTCACTGGAAAGCAGCCGGCTCAACCTGATCGAGTGGACGGGGCGTTTCGCCGCCAGAATACGGGAACGGGGCGGCCGTCCGGCGCTGTACATGGTCTGGCCTCCCCTGGGCGGCGACTGGGATGCGGTCACCCGGGCCTACACTGACGCCGCGGTGGCGGTGAACGGGATGCTGCTCCCTGCCGGCGAGGCGATCCGCACCATCCACAGCGAGCTGCCGAGCGTTCCCCTCTTCGCCGCCGACCAGTTCCATCCCAGCCGGGAAGGGACCTACCTCGCCGCGCTCGTCATCGTCGGGGGGCTCACCGGGCGCTCCACCGAAGGTCTCTCGCAGCTCCGCAGGATCGTCGATCTCCCCGCCTCCGCCACCGCCCAGCTCGAGCGGGCCGCCGACCAGGCCAATCGAGACTTCGGCATTCCCTGACCGTGGGGTGGGCTTGCCGCGCGCGGCATGACGGGGTTTTCGTGTATACCACCGCCGACCACTCACCCGTACGGAGCTTCGATGCGGCACCTGTTCCTTCTCCTCGCCCTGCTCGGCCTCGCCGGCATCGTCCTGGGAGCGCTCGCTGTCGTGCGTGGTGCCGCGGGTCCGCACGGCGTCCCGTTCAGCTTCGAGAACTACGGCGGGCCGGGCTCGATCATCGCCGGACTGATCATGCTGGCCGGCTCGCTCTATCTCCGGTCGGTGTGGCAGGAGCGCCGCTAGCGGTCGCCAGCTTCCTCTCCGGTCGAAAGACCGCCACGCAGCACCCCATGTGCGAGGTACGGACGTGATGCCGCTCCTCCGCAGCCTCATCAAGACGTTCGACGAGCTTCGCAGCCACCACCGGCGCCGGCTCTCCTTCCTCAATCCCCCCATCGAGCGCCGGCGCCCGCGGATCGTGATGGAGGACTATGCCGCGCGCCACTCCATCGAGCACACGCTCGACCGCAAGGCCGAGCTGCGGCGCCTCGCTCCCACCCACCCCGAGGCGGCGGCCCGGTACCATCAGCTCCTCACCTACGAGCTGGCAGGGCTGCGCGAGGTGATGGCCACCCTCCAGACCACCACGGGCGGGCGCGACCTGCAGGAATGCCTCACCGAGAACAGGGGTGAGATCGAACGGCTGGAGATCGAGGTCGCGTGGTGCCGGAAGCTGCTCGGTCCCGACACCGCTCCACCTCCCTCGTGAGACGCGAGATCCTTCTGCTGCTGGCGCTGGTGCTGGCGGTGGACGCGCTGTTCATCGCCGGGTATTTCATCTTCCGCCTTCACGCCGCCAGCGATACCGCCAAGATCGGCTACACCGCCGTCTGGACCGCCATCACGCTGGTGGTGGTGCTCCGCGCGCTCACTCGCATCCGCTCGCTGCGGCGCCGCGGCAGTCCGGGCTGATCCTCGCGCCGCCGCGGCGAATGTGACGACCGTCACCGGCCCGGCGAGGGGGTAGTGGCGCGCCACGGACAGCTTTACGTTGGGTTTCATGGAACCGGGACGTGCGGTCGAACGTGGTCCGGACCGTACGCTTGCCCATCTGGTCGTGACCGACATCGCGCCGGCCGTGCAAGGCGGACGGTATGCCGTGAAGCGCCTGGTGGGCGATCAGCTGCGGATCGGCGCGGACATCTTCACCGACGGGCACGATGTTCTCGCGGCCCGGGTGCTCTATCGGGCGCCGGGCGACCGGCATCCGGCTTCCGCCCCGATGACCTACTCGTTCGAGGACGACCGCTGGTACGCGGATCTGCCGCTGGACCGGGTGGGCGAGTGGTGGTTCACGGTGGAGGGATGGGTCGATCGCTTCGGAACCTGGCGGAGCGAGCTGGAGAAGAAGGTCGAGGCGGGGCAGGATGTCGCCTCCGAGCTGCTGGAGGGCGCCGGCCTGATCCGTGAGGCCGAGCCCCACGCCCGCGGCCGCGACCACGAGCGCCTCGCGTACTCCGCCGCCCGCCTGGGCGACGTTTCGGCCGCCCCCGCCGATCGTGTGGCGGCCGCCCTGGCCCCCGAGCTCCAGGCCCTCATGGCGGCCCACGCTCCGCCCTACGGCCTCACCCGGGCGGAGCGCGAGTACCGGGTGCGGGTCGACCGCCGGGAGGCGGGCTTCGCGGCGTGGTACGAGTTCTTTCCCCGGTCCGCCACGCCCGATCCGCGGCGTCACGGCACCTTCCGCGACGCGGAGCGCGCCCTGACCCGCGTCGCGCGTCTCGGCTTCGACGTGGTCTATCTCCCGCCGATCCATCCCATCGGCCGCACTCACCGGAAGGGCCCCAACAACGCACTGGTGGCCGGCAGGAAGGACCCGGGCAGCCCCTGGGCCATCGGCAACGAGCATGGCGGCCACACCGCGGTGAATCCCGATCTCGGCACTCTGGAGGACTTCAGGCACTTCGTGGGCGTGGCCCGTTCGCTCGGGATGGAGGTGGCCCTCGATTACGCCCTGCAGTGCTCTCCCGACCACCCGTGGGTCCGCGAGCACCCCGAGTGGTTCTTCATCCGGCCGGACGGCACGATCAAGTACGCCGAGAATCCGCCCAAGAAGTACGAGGACATCTACCCGCTCAACTTCTGGTGCGATCAGCGCGAGGCGCTGTGGGAGGCGTGCCGGGACGTCTTCCTGTTCTGGATCGGGCAGGGCGTGCGGACCTTCCGGGTGGACAACCCGCATACCAAGCCGTTCGCGTTCTGGGAGTGGGTCATCGGCGAGGTGCAGCGCGAGCATCCCGACACGGTCTTTCTCGCCGAAGCGTTCACCCGGCCCAAGCGCATGCAGGCCCTCGCGAAGCTCGGCTTCACCCAGTCGTACACCTATTTCACGTGGCGCAACTCCGTGCCCGAGCTGACCGAGTATCTGACGGAGCTGACGACGCCCGAGATGGCCGACTACTTCCGCGGCAACTTCTTTGCCAACACTCCGGACATCCTGCATGAGTACCTCCAGCAGGGCGGACCGCCGGCTTTTCGTGTTCGTCTCCTGCTCGCCGGCACGCTCTCGCCGCTCTACGGGATCTACAGCGGCTTCGAGCTGGGCGAGAACGTGCCGCTGCGGGAGGGAAGCGAGGAGTACCTCGACTCCGAGAAGTATCAGGTGAGGGTGCGCGACTGGGACGCGCCCGGCAGCCTCGACCCCGACATCGCGCGGCTCAACCGTTTGCGGCGGAGCGAGCCCGCCCTGCAGCGCCTCACCAACCTCAGCTTCCACGCGAGCGGTCATCCGGACGTCCTTCTCTATCTGAAGGGCGCCTGGGGTCGGGACCTGCTCTGCGCCGTGTCGCTGAACCCCCATGAGTCGGTGGAGGCCGAGCTCGTAATACCGGTGGAGCGGCTCGGCGTCGGCGAGGACGCGGCCTACGAGATGGAGGACCTGCTGACCGGCGAGCGGTTCCGGTGGCGGGGAAGCCGGCAGTGCGTGCGGTTCGATCCCGGGGAGCGCGCGGGGTACCTGTGGCGGGTGGTGCGGGAAGGGGAAGCGGCGGCATGACCGACGAGTCGGGCTGGTACCGCGACGCGGTCATCTACCAGCTCCACATCCGGGCGTTCCGGGACAGCGACGCGGACGGCATCGGCGACTTCGCCGGTCTGACCGAGAAGCTCGACTATCTGAAGGATCTGGGCGTGACCGCGGTCTGGCTGCTGCCGTTCTACCCCAGTCCGCTCAAGGACGACGGGTACGACATCGCGGACTACACCGACGTGAACCCCGCCTACGGAACGCTGCAGGACTTCCGGACATTCCTGCGCGAGGCCCACAAGCGGGATCTCAAGGTCATCACCGAGCTGGTGATCAACCACACCTCCGACCAGCATCCGTGGTTCCAGCGCGCCCGCCGGGCCCGCCCCGGCTCCCGCGCGCGGGAGTTCTACGTGTGGAGCCCCAGCCCCGACCGCTACAGCGACGCGCGGATCATCTTCAAGGACTTCGAGCGCTCCAACTGGACCTGGGACGCGGAGGCCGGGGCGTACTACTGGCATCGCTTCTACTCCCACCAGCCCGATCTCAACTTCGACAATCCGACGGTCCAGAAGGCGACCTTCGCGGCGCTGGATTTCTGGCTCCGGCTGGGAGTGGACGGGCTGCGACTCGACGCGGTGCCCTATCTGTACGAGCGGGAGGGCACCAGCTGCGAGAACCTGCCGGAGACCCACGCCTTCCTGAAGGACCTGCGCCGGCGGCTGGACGCGAAGTACGCCAACCGGATGCTGCTGGCGGAGGCCAACCAGTGGCCGGAAGACGCCGTGGCCTACTTCGGAAACGGGGACGAATGCCACATGGCGTTCCATTTCCCGGTGATGCCGCGGCTCTTCATGGCGGTCCAGATGGAGGACCGCTTTCCGGTGGTGGACATCCTCCAGCAGACCCCGCCGATCCCCGAGACGGCGCAGTGGGCGATCTTCCTGCGGAACCACGACGAGCTCACCCTCGAGATGGTGACCGACGAGGATCGGGACTACATGTACCGGATGTACGCCCGGGACCCGCAGGCGCGCATCAATCTCGGCATCCGGCGACGCCTCGCACCGCTCATGGGGAACGATCGCCGCCGGATCGAGCTGATGAACGCGCTGCTCTTCTCGCTCCCGGGCACGCCGGTCGTGTACTATGGCGACGAGATCGGGATGGGGGACAACATCTATCTCGGCGACCGCAACGGCGTGCGGACCCCGATGCAATGGAGCCCGGACCGCAACGCGGGGTTCTCGCAGGCCAACCCGCAGAAGCTGTATTCCCCGGTCATCATCGATCCCGAGTACCACTACGAGGCGCTCAACGTAGACGCGCAGCAGAACAATCCCCACTCGCTGCTCTGGTGGATGAAGCACATCATCGGCCTGCGGCGGCAATACCGCGCCTTCGGCCGGGGCACGCTGCGCTTCCTCCTGCCCGATAACGGGCGCGTGCTCGCGTTCATCCGCGAGTACGAGGACGAGCGCATCCTGGTGGTCGCGAACCTGTCGCGGTACGCCCAGGCGGTGGAGCTCGATCTGTCGGACCTGCAGGGCGTCACGCCGATCGAGATGTTCGGGCGCACTCCCTTCCCCCAGGTCGGCGCAACGCCCTATGCGGTCACCCTCAACCCGTATGCCTTCTACTGGTTCCTGCTCCCCAAGGGAGCGCCGGGGTCGCGGGGGGAGACTCGGGAGTTCAAGGTCCCCTCCGTCAGCTTCGCCGGCAGCTGGGAGGAGCTCGTGCGGGGCGAGGAGCGCGACGTGCTGGAGAATCTCCTTCCGGGCTACCTGAGGGGACGACGATGGTTCCCGGGCAAGGCTCGGCAGATCACCTCCGCGGCGATCGTGCGGACCATCCCCGTGCCGGTGGGCGACCGCGACGCGCTGATCTCGCTGGTGGAGGTGCGCTACCTGGACTCCGACGCCGAGCACTACGTGCTGCCGCTCGCCTTCGCCGAGGGAGACCGGGCGCGCGAGATCTCGGTGGCGTCGCCCGGTGCGGTGATCCTGACGCGGGAGGGCGGCGGCGTGCTCTACGACGCCATGGCCGACGAGGCGTTCGTGAACGCGCTGGTGGACGGGATGGGCCGGAAGAAGCGGTGGCGCGCGCCCCGCGGGGAGATGGTCGGCAGTCGCACCAACGCCTACGTCCAGCTCCGCGGTGAGGAGGAGTCGCTGCGGGCGGTCGTGCTGCGCGGGGAGCAGTCCAACACCTCGGTCAACCTCGGCGACCGGCTGCTCTTCAAGCTGTTCCGCAAGGCGGACCCGGGACTCAACCCCGAGCTGGAGCTGGGCCGATATCTCACCGAGCACACCGATTTCCGGGGCGTCCCGATGCTCGCCGGAGGGCTGGAGCTCCGGACCCGCAACGCGGATCCGATCACCCTCGGCGTGCTGCACCAGTTCGTGCCCAGTGAGGGCGACGCATGGACGTTCACCCTCAACGCGCTCAGCCGCTTCTTCGAGCGCGCCATCACCTCATCGGTGCAGCCGAGCGAAGCCGAGCTGGCGCCGGCCTCCATCGTGGAGCTTGCGGGGCGCGAGCCGCCGGCGGTCCTGGAGGAAGCGGCGATCGGGTACATGACCCAGGCCCGGCTGCTGGGGCGTCGCACCGCGGAGTTCCATCTCGCCCTGGCCGCCGATCGCGAGAATCCCGCCTTCGCCCCGGAGCCGTTCACCGGGCTGTACCGCCGATCGATCTACCAGTCCCTGCGCTCCAGCGCCCGGACCACCTTCGACCTGCTGCGGCGGCGGCTCTCGACCCTGCCCGAGCCGCTTCGCGAGGAGGCGCGCGGGGTGGTGGCCCTCGAGGACGCCCTGCTCCGGCAGGCGCGGGCCGTGATGGACCGGAAGATTCCGATGTCCCGGCTGAGGGTGCACGGCGACTACCACCTCGGCCAGGTGCTGTTCACCGGCAAGGATTTCACCATCGTCGATCTGGAGGGCGAGCCCAGCCGGAGCCTGAGCGAGCGCCGGTACAAGCGATCCCCACTGCGCGACCTGGCGGGCATGATCCGCTCCTTCGAGTACGCGGCCGCGTACTCGGTGCGGCACGGGCCGATGCGGAACGAGGACGTGCCCGCGCTGCTCCCCTGGGCCGGTCTCTGGCAGCGGTGGGCGTCGGCGAGCTTTCTCCGCGGCTACTTCGACGCCGCCGGCGACGCACCGTACCTGCCCAAGGGTCAGGATGCCTTCGCCGCGATGCTCGATTTCTACCTGCTCGACAAGTCGATCTACGAGCTTCGCTACGAGCTCAACAACCGGCCGGAATGGGTGGGCATTCCGCTCGAGGGGATCCGCCGCCGGGTCGACCCCGCGGCGGAGCGGGCGGCGGGGGCCCTCGCTCGATGAGCCGGGCGGCAGCGCGGTCGCCCGCGGCGGCTGATCCCGCCGAGCTCGCGCAGCTGGCCGCGGGCAGGCATTCCGATCCCCATCGGCTGCTGGGCGTCCATCCGGTCAAGGACGGGCTCGTCGTGCGCGCCTTCCACCCCGACGCGAGCTCCGCCGAGTGCGTCGTCGAGGGAGGACCCGACGTGCCGATGCCGGCGCTCGGCGTACCGGGCATGTTCGGGGCCTTCCTCCCGGGACGAGCGCTCCCGCTCCGCTACCGGCTGCGATTCCGCTTCGCGGGCGGCGGCGTGTGGGAGCAGGAGGACCCGTTCCGGTTTCTCCCTTCCCTCGGCGACATGGACGTCTACCTCATCTCCGAGGGCACGCACCGCAGCCTCTGGCAGGTGCTCGGGGCGCACCCCCGCCAGCTCGACGGCACGGACGGCGTCGCCTTCGCCGTCTGGGCGCCCAACGCGCAGGGCGTGAGCGTGCTGGGCGACTTCTGCCGCTGGGACGAACGGCGGCTGCCCATGCGCCGGCTCGGCGCGTCGGGTGTCTACGAGCTGTTCGTGCCGGGCGTCTCGGCGGGCGCGCTCTACAAGTATCGAATCATCGGCCCCCGGGGCGAGGTCCGGCTCAAGGCCGACCCCTTCGCGCAGGCCATGGAGCTCCCGCCGGGCACCGCCTCCCGGGTCGCGGCCTCGTCCTATCAGTGGGGGGACGCGGAATGGATGGCCGCACGGCGTGAGCGCGACCTGCGTCGTGCTCCGCTGGCGATCTACGAGGTCCATCTCGGCTCCTGGGCCAGGGTCGTCGAGGAAGGAAACCGCTCCCTCACCTACCGGGAGATCGCGCCCCGCCTCATCGAGCACGTCCGGCGGCTCGGCTTCAGCCATGTGGAGTTCATGCCGCTGGCCGAGCACCCCTTCACCGGATCCTGGGGCTACCAGGTGAGCGCGTACTTCGCGCCCACCGCCCGCTACGGCACGCCGGACGATCTCCGCTATCTGATCGATGCCTGCCACGCCGCCGGCGTCGGCGTGATCATGGACTGGGTCCCGGCCCACTTCCCCAAGGACGACTTCGCCCTCCGGCTCTTCGACGGGACGGCTCTCTATGAGCACGAGGACCCTCGCCGGGGCGAGCACCCCGAGTGGGGCACGCTCATCTTCAACTACGGCCGCCGCGAGGTCCGGAACTTCCTCATCGCCAACGCCCTCTACTGGCTGGAGGAGTTCCACGTCGACGGCCTCAGGGTGGACGCCGTCGCCTCGATGCTCTACCTCGACTACAGCCGCGCCGAGGGCCAGTGGGTTCCCAACCGCTACGGCGGCCGGGAGGATCTCGAGGCGGTCGAGTTCATCCGGCTGCTCAACTCGACGCTTGCCGAGGAGCATCCCGGGTGCTTCACCGTGGCCGAGGAGTCCACCTCCTGGCCGCGCGTGACCGGACCGGTGGCGGAGGGGGGACTGGGCTTCACGTTCAAGTGGAACATGGGGTGGATGCACGACACCCTGGACTACTTCGCGCTCGACCCGATCCACCGGCGGTACCATCACGAGCTGCTCACGTTCAGCATGATGTACGAGTACAGCGAGCACTTCATCATGCCCCTGTCCCACGACGAGGTCGTGCACGGCAAGGGCACGCTGCTCGCCAGGATGCCGGGCGATGAGTGGCAGCGCTTCGCGAACCTGCGCGCCCTGTTCGCCTACCAGTACACCCGCCCGGGAAAGCCGCTGCTGTTCATGGGTGGCGAGCTGGGGACCCTGCGGGAGTGGAACCACGACACCAGCCTGGACTGGCATCTCCAGAGCGAGCCGCTGCACGGGGGCTTGCTGCGCTTCCTGGCGGACCTGGGCTCGGTCTACCGGACTCGCTCCGAGCTCTGGCGCACCGACCCGGACCCGTCGGGCTTCAGCTGGCTCGACGCGGACGACCGCGAGCACTCCATCTATTCGTATTTTCGGCGTGAGGGAGACCGGATCCTGATCGTGCTCCTCAACCTCACGCCGGTCCCGCGGCACGACTACCGCAGCGGCGCCCCCCTCGCGGGTCGCTACTCGATGGTCCTCTCCAGCGACGATCCGGGCTATGGCGGAGGCGGATTCGGCCTGGTCGGTGAGCTGCAGGCCGAGCCGCTGGCCTGGCAGAGCCAGCCGGCCTCCTTCCGTGTCGGGCTGCCTCCGCTCGGCGCGGTGCTGCTCGCCTACGAGCCCGGCTGAGCCGTCGGCCCCTCTCCGTCTCTTCGATGCGCATGCTCGAGCGCGGCGCCGTCCCCTTGCCCGACGGCAGCACACGATTCTCGGTGTGGGCGCCGAAGGCGCGGCTGGTGGAAGTGATTCTCACGAGGGACGGGGTCCCGGAATCCCACCCGTTGAGCGCCGGGGCCGATGGCATCCACGGCGGCATCGTCAGGCGGGCTCCGGCGGGAACCGATTACAGCTATCGCCTGGACGGTGGCCCCGACCGTCCGGACCCCGTGAGCCGGTGGCGCCCCCACGGGGTGCACGGCCCGACGCGCATCGTGGATCCCGCCGCATTCCAGTGGAGCGACGCCGGGTGGCGGGGGGTCGAGATGGCCGACCTGGCGATCTACGAGCTGCACGTCGGCACCTTCACGCCCGCCGGGACATTCGATGGCGTCATCGACCGGCTTCCGATGCTTCGCGAGCTGGGCGTGACCGCCCTCGAGATCATGCCGGTGGCGGAGTTCCCCGGCTCCCGCAACTGGGGCTACGACGGGGTCTCCCTCTACGCCGTCCAGAGCACCTACGGGGGTCCCGACGGGCTGAAGCGACTGGTGGACGCCGCGCATCGCGGCGGGCTCGCGGTGTTGCTCGACGTGGTGTACAACCACCTGGGGCCCGAGGGCAACTACCTGAGTGAGTTCGGTCCCTACTTCTCCGACAGGTACCGGACAGCCTGGGGCGAGGGATTCAACCTCGATGGCCCCGACAGCGACGAGGTGCGCCGCTACCTGGTGGACAACGCCGCCTACTGGGTGACCGAGTATCATCTCGACGGACTTCGTCTCGACGCGGCCGACCGGATCGTGGACCTGAGCCCGCTGCATGTGGCCGAGGAGATCGGCGCGGCGGTGCACGCACAGGGCGAGGCGCTGGGAAGGCGCACGCTGGTGATCGCGGAGATCGACGCCAACGATCCCCGCTGGGTCCGTGGAAGGGAGGTCGGCGGCTTCGGGCTGGATGCGCACTGGTCCGACGACTTCCACCACGCGGTTCATGTCGCCCTCACCGGCGAGCGCACCGGCTACTACGCCGACTTCGCGGAGCCGGGCGCCGTGGCGAAGGTGCTCGGGGAGCGATACGTGAACGACGGGCGGTACTCCCCGCATCGCCGCCGGCGTCACGGGCGGCCCGCCGCCGACGTGCCACGCGACCGTTTCGTGGTCTGCGTTCAGAACCACGATCAGACCGGCAACCGCGCCGGCGGCGAGCGGCTCGCGGCGCTGGTCTCACCCGGAGCCGTGAGACTCGCGGCCGCTATACTTCTGCTCTCGCCGTACGTGCCGCTGCTCTTCATGGGCGAAGAGCACGGCGAGACCAACCCGTTTCTGTACTTCGTGAGCCACGGGGATCCCGCGCTGGTGGAGGCGGTGCGCGAAGGACGCCGCCGCGAGTTCGCTGCGTTCGCCTGGATCGGCGAGGTGCCGGATCCCCAGGCCGAGGCCACCTTCGAGGCGTCGCGGCCGAATTGGACGCTGGCGGAGTCGCCCGAAGGCACGCGGCTGAGAGCGCTGTATCGGGATCTGCTGCGGCTGCGTCGCTCCGAGCCGGCGCTCCGTCCCGGTGCCGCCGACGTCCGGGTCCGGAGCGACGATGCCGCGGGCTGGCTGGCCGTACGCTACGAGAGGGAGGGTGAGGTGCTGGAAGGAATCTTCAACCTGTCGCCCGAGGTCCGGCGCGTTCCGCTGGAGGAGTCGCGCCCCTGGCGCGTGCTGCTGGCCAGCGACGAGCCGGGATATGGCGGCGCCGGCGAGGCGGCCCTGGAGGAGGGCGGGCTTCGGCTGCCCGGGCACACCGCCGTCCTGCTCCGCGGCGGCGGCTCGTGAGAGTCTGGCCCGGCGCTCCCGCGCCGCTCGGCGCCACCTGGGACGGCGAAGGCACCAACTTCGCCGTCTTTTCCGAGCACGCCACCGCGGTGGACCTCTGCCTCTTCGAGGCGGCGGACGATGGAAACGAGTCCGCGAGGGTGCGCCTGCGCGAGCGGACCGACCAGATCTGGCACGCCTACCTCCCGGACGTCCGGCCCGGACAGCTCTACGGGTTCCGGGCCCACGGCCCCTATGCACCCGAAGAGGGCCACCGGTTCAATCCCGCCAAGCTCCTGCTCGATCCCTACGCCAAGGCGATCGGCGGCACCATCCGCTGGAGCGATGCGCTGTCCGGCTACTCCATGACGCCGCCGATGGAGACCCGTGATCTCGTCCCCGATCCCTCCGACAGCGCCGCCGGCCTGCCCAAATCCGTCGTGGTCGAATCCGCGTTCAGCTGGGGCGACGACGAGCATCCCCGGACGCCGTGGAACCGCACGGTGATCTACGAGGCCCACGTGAAGGGGATGACGATGCTGCATCCCGACGTGCCCGAGCAGATCCGCGGCACCTATCTCGGCCTGGCGACCGACCCGATCATCGATCACCTGCTCTCGCTGGGTGTCACCGCGATCGAGCTGCTGCCGATCCACCACTTCGTCACGGAGCGACGCCTCGCCGAGATGGGTCTGGTGAATTACTGGGGCTACTCCACCATCGGGTTCTTCGCGCCCGACGTGCGATACGCCACCGGGGGGCGCGGGCAGCAGGTCACCGAGTTCAAGTCCATGGTGAAGCGGTTTCACCGCGCCGGCATCGAGGTCATCCTCGACGTGGTCTACAACCACACCGGGGAAGGGAATCACCTCGGGCCGACGCTGAGCTTCCGCGGCCTCGACAACCGGGCCTACTACCGGCTCGACCCCGGGAACCCCCGCTACTACGTCGACTACACCGGTACCGGCAATACTCTGGACATCCGGCACTCGGCCACCATGCGGCTGGTCATGGACAGCCTGCGGTACTGGGTCTCGGACATGCACGTGGACGGGTTCCGGTTCGACCTCGCGCCCGTGCTCGCCCGCGGCGACGTGGACTTCAGCCCGTTCGCCGAGTTCTTCGCAGTGGTGCGGCAGGATCCGGTCCTCTCCAAGGTGAAGCTGATCGCGGAGCCCTGGGATCTCGGTCCCGGAGGCTACCAGCTGGGATGCTTCCCCGTCGGCTGGAGCGAGTGGAACGGGAAGTACCGCGACACCAGCCGGAAGTTCTGGCGCGGCGACCCCGGGCAGGTGGGCGAGCTCGCCTCGCGCCTCGCCGGGAGCAGCGATCTCTTCGAGGCCGGTCACCGGAGTCCGCAGGCCAGCGTCAACTTCGTCACCTGCCACGACGGGTTCACCCTGCACGACCTGGTGAGCTACGAGCGGAAGCACAACGAGGCCAACGGCGAGGACAACCGCGACGGCACCGACGACAACCTGAGCCGGAACTGGGGCGTCGAGGGCCCGACCGAGGCGGTTCACGTGATCCGCATGCGCGAGCGGATCAAGCGCAACTTCCTGGCGACGATCGCCCTCTCGCAAGGGGTGCCGATGCTCTCGCATGGCGACGAGGTCGGCCGCACCCAGCTGGGCAACAACAACGCCTACTGCCAGGACGGGCCGCTCACCTGGGTGGACTGGCGGCTGACTCCGCTCCAGCGCCAGCTGCTCGGCTTCACCCGGGCGGCGTTCGCGATCCGGGCCGCGAACCCGGTGCTCCGGCGGCGGAACTACTTCCGCCACGAGCCGAGCCATCCGGGGGGAGCCAAGGATCTCACCTGGCTCCGCGCCGACGGTGCCGAGATGACCGAGGCGGACTGGGCCGATGCCGCGAACCACGTGCTCGGGATGCTGATCCTCGGTGAGGCGACCGATGAGGTGGACGAGCGGGGCCGACGGCTGATGGGTGAGGCGATCCTGCTCCTGACCAATGGCGGGGCGCGCACCCGCCCGTTCACGCTGCCCCTCATGGACACACCCGGCGCGTGGACCGAGATCCTCAACACCGCCCATCCGGTTCCCCGCACGGTGCGCCAGGGCAGGGTCAGCCTGGTCGCCCACTCCCTCATGCTGCTCCGGCACGAGCGGCCCCGGTGATCGCGTGCCGGAGATCCGCGCCACGTATCGGTTGCAGCTCCACGCAGGCTTCACCCTGGCGGCCGCCCGCGAGATCGTACCCTATCTGAGCCGGCTCGGCATCAGCCATCTGCACTGCTCGCCGATGCTCGAGGCCCGCCGCGGCAGCACCCACGGCTACGACGTGGTGAACCCGGCCCGACTCGATCCCGAGCTCGGGAGCGAAGCCGACCTCGAGGCACTGCACGGCGAGCTCGTCTCGCACGGCATGGGGATCGTCCTCGACATCGTGCCCAACCACATGGCCGCGTCCAGCGAGAACCCGGCGTGGGACGACGTGATGGCCCATGGCCCCGCCTCCGGCTTTTCCAGGTGGTTCGACATCGACTGGCGCGCGACCGAGCGGGAGCTGCGGAGCCGCGTCCTGCTGCCGATCCTGGGTGACCGGCTGTCGGACGTGCTGCAGCGCGGTGAGCTCGCGCTCGAGTCCCGGGACGGCGTACCCCGGGTCCGCTACTTCGAGCACGATATGCCGCTGGATCCGTCGACGCTGCCTCCCGTCCTCGCCGCTGCGGTCGCCGGCTGCCGCGAGGTGCTCCCGCGGGAGCACCCCGCCTGCGCGACGCTGGCGGAGATCGCGGAGGCCCTGCGGCGGCTACCTCGCCGCAACAGCCGCCGCGCCGCGGCGCTGGCCCGCCGCCGCGAGCTGGCGCCCGGGCTCCTGCGCCGTCTGCGCGAGCTGGCCGCCAGCGTCCCTCAGGTCGCGGCCGCCATCGCCGCTGCCGCGCAGGCGTTCGGCTCCGGGGAAAAGGGCGAGCGCCGCCTGCGTCGGCTGCTCGACGCGCAGGTGTACCGGCTGGCCCACTGGCGCCGGGCCGCGCGCGAGATCAACTATCGCCGCTTCTTCGACGTGAACGACCTCGTGGCGCTCCATATGGAGGACCCGGAGGTCTTCGCCCAGACCCACGAGCTGGTGCTGGAATGGCGGCGGCGTGGCTGGGTGGACGGATTCCGGATCGATCATCCGGACGGCCTGCTCGATCCGCTGGGATACTTCCGCCGGCTCTCCGCGGCCGCGTTTGCGGAGGAGCCCGCCCCGCCCATCTTCGTCGAGAAGATCCTGAGTCACGGCGAGACACTCCGCGCCGGGTGGCCGGTCGCCGGCACCACGGGCTACGATTTCCTGAACCAGGCCGAGGCGCTCTTCATCGATCCGGCGGGATTCGAGGCGATCGAGCGCCACTACCGCCGGCAGATCCGGCAGCCGCTCGAGTTTCCCGCCATCGCGCGGCAGGGAAAGCGCCTGGTGCTCGAGACGGGACTCTCCGCCGGTGTGCGCCGCCTGGCGGATCGGCTGCTGAAGCCTGCCGGGGCGGCCCACCCGCTTCCGGCGGTGCCGCGGCAGGAGTTGCTTCGAGCCATCGAGGAGACCATCGTGGCGCTGCCGGTCTACCGCACCTACATCGACGGCCGCTCGCCGATACCGGGCCCCGAGGACCGGAGGCTGCTGGAGAACGCGATCGCGAATGCGCGCGCGCGGGGGCGGAGCAGCGGTGCCGCGCTCGATCTCCTGGAGGACGTGCTCCTGGCGCGCGGCGGCGAGGGGCGCAGCCCGGACGCGGAGCGCTTCGGGCTTCGGTTCGTCGAGCGCTTTCAGCAGATCAGCGGGCCGGCCGCGGCGAAGGGAGTCGAGGACACTGCGTTCTACGCCTACGCTCCACTCCTGTCACGGAACGAGGTCGGCGGCGGGCCCGAGGCGCCGCTCGGTGATGCCTCCGCCGGATTTCATGCCGCCAACGCCGAACGGGCCGCGCGATGGCCCGGAGGCCTGCTCGCCGTCACGACGCACGACACCAAGCGCACGGCCGACGTGCGGTCGCGGCTCGACGTCCTCAGTGAGCTGCCGGCGGAGTGGGCGAAGCGGGTGAGGCACTGGGACCGGCTCAATCTGCCGAACAAGCAGACGGTGCGCGGCCGGCGGGTTCCCGATCCGGTCACCGTCAATCACCTGCTGCAGGCGATGCTCGGCATCTGGCCGTTCGGACCCCAGGGCGTCGGCGATCTGGAGGTGCTTCGTGAGCGGCTCGAGGGATACATGCTGAAGGCCGTGCGCGAGGCCAAGGTCCGCACCACGTGGACCGATCCCGACGAGAGCTTCGAGCAGGCGCTCCGGTCGAACGTCGCCGCGCTGCTCGCGCCCGACCGCTCGCCCCGCTTCCTCGACGACCTCGAGCGGTTCGCCGCGCGGATCGGCCCGGCCGGACTCTGGAACGCGCTGGGCCGCACGGTGCTGCATCTCGCGTCGCCCGGGATTCCCGACCTGTATCAGGGCGACGAGCTGTGGAATTTCGCGCTGGTGGACCCGGACAACCGCCGCCCGGTGGACTTCGAGACCCGGCGGCGCGTGCTCGACGAGGTGGAGCGGGGAAGCGGGGCCGACCCGGAGGAACGGGCGCGCTACATGGCCGAGCTCGTTTCGCACCCGGAAGACGGGCGCATCAAGCTTCATGTGATCCGGGCCGCGCTGGCCGCACGGCGCGCCCACCCGGCGGCGCTTCGCTCCCGCACGTACCTTCCGCTCGAGGCGGTCGGCGCCTCGGCCGAGCGGATCATCGCGTTCGGGCGCGGGGATGGGACGGAGCGCCTGGTCGCCGCCGTGCCACGCTTTCTCGCGAGTCACGTACTTGCCGGAGGATCGCCCACCGATCCCGCGCTGTGGGACGGCACGTCGCTTCCGCTCCCGAAGGACTGGCCGGTCCGATGGACCTGCGCGCTCAGCGGTCGGCCGATCGAGGCCCAGCCGGGACGCGGGCTGCCGGCCGCGGATCTCTTCGCCACACTTCCCATCGCCTTGCTGCTTCCGGGTACCGATCCATGACCGACGGGCTCCCTCTGAGTCTCCAACCGCTCCCTCCAGGGGCCGTGGTCCCGCTTGCCGACGAGGACGCCACACTCCAGGGGGACGAGTCGTCCAAGTCGGACCTTCGCGACGAGCTGGACCGGTTGAGCGAGCGCATCGACGCCCTTCAGCGGGCCCTGTACGCGGAGGGCAGCCGAGCGCTCCTGGTGGTTCTGCAGGGACGCGACGCGTCCGGCAAGGACGGCGTGCTGCGCAAGGTCTTCGGTCCGGTCGATCCGCTGGGCCTGATCGCCACGAGCTTCAAGGCGCCGACCGAGCTGGAGCGGCGCCACGATTTCCTCTGGCGGGTGCACCGCGAGGTACCGCCCCACGGTGTGATCGGCGTGTTCAACCGGTCGCACTACGAGGACGTGCTCGTGGTTCGGGTTCGCGGGCTGGCTCCGGAGTCGGTCTGGCGGCCTCGCTACGAGCAGATCAACTGCTTCGAGCGGATCCTGCTCGCGGGAGGGACCGTGATTCTCAAGTTCATGCTGCACATCTCGCGGGAGGAACAGCGGGAGCGGCTGCTGGCGCGTCTCGAGAATCCGGAGAAATACTGGAAGTTCAATGCGGGAGATCTGAAGGAGCGGGAGCTGTGGGACGCGTATACCGCGGCGTACCGGGAGATGATCGAGCGGACCAGCACCCCGGTCGCGCCATGGTACCTCGTCCCGGCCGACCGGAAGCCGGTGCGCGACGTCCTGATCGCCAGGACGGTGGTCGAGACCCTGGAGCGCATGAACCCGCGCTATCCAGGTGCGCCGCCCGAGCTGGAGGCGCTTCGGGCCGCACTGGCGAAGCGGGACTAGATCCGGCCGTCGGGCCCCACGATCACGAAGGTGAGATTCCCGCCGAGCACGAAGAACGGCCCCTTGTTGCCGAGGCTGTTCTGCAGGGCCTTCATCAGGCGGGGATTGGAAGAGCTGACCACGACGCCGAGCTGCATGGCGCCGCTCGGCCCCCCTCCGGGCGGCACGAAGTTGTCCCAGTCGAGGGTGTACTCCGGTTTGGAGAAGATGAAGCCGCCCGGCAGGTAGGGCGCCAGCCCCGCCGGCACTTGTCCGGCGCCCACCTCGTCCGGCCAGACGCCATGCTCGTACCAGGCGCTGTACGCGGCCAACCGGACGGCCTGAAGGTCCGCCGTCGCGCTGGCCGAGAGGGCCCGGTGCTTCAGGTCGATGTACTTCAGCACGGCCAGGCCGGAGAGAATCGAGAGCACGATCATGACGACCAGGATCTCGATGAGAGTGAACCCCCGTCGCCGCCTCATCGCGACCTCCGGGCGATCACTTCGAAGCTGTTGTCGAGGAACCGGGACAGCGGCTCGCGAGACGCGAGGGTGAGCTCGATTCCCGCATGCGAGCCCACGATGCGCCAGTCGGCCGAGTCGAGCGGCTGGTAGGTGATGCCTTCCACCTCCGTACCGGCCTCGGCCAGCGTGCCCGGGAGCTTCCCGGTGCGCTGGCGGTACCGCTCCACGTGCTGAGCGACGTTGGCCATTCCGATGCGAAGGCTCGCCTCCTGCACCGCCACCGACTCGGGCGCCGCTGCGGGGAACAGCCATTCAGGCTGCTCGACATAGAGGTAGGCGCAGAGAAACATCACCACCGCCGAGAGGGCCCAGACGCTGGGACGGACCCGGGTGCGGCTCCGGCGGCGCGCCTCCGCCTCCCGCAGCTCGGCGGCACGCTCCTCGGCCTGCTTCTTCAGCACGCTGTCGAATGCCTCGAGCAGCGCCTGCTTCTGCGGCGAGGCGCCCGGGACAGCAGGGGTGTCGGTAGTCTCCTTGATCATTGCAACCGTGCCATGCGATGAGGTTGCTCCCGGGTCTCAGCTCGAGACCGACTCGCCGGCGAGGGCCCGGATCACCAGCTCGGGGAATCGGCGGATGTCGATCGGCTTGGTGATGTAGCCGTCGAAGCCCGCCTCGAGCGCCCGCTCGCGGTCGCCGCTCATGGCGTGCGCGGTGAGGGCCAGGACCCGGACAGCGCCGTGCGGCGAGTCGCGGATCTCCGCCAGCAGGGCGAAACCGTCCTTCCCCGGCAGCTGGATGTCCATCAGGACGAGCTCGGGTTCGGTCCGGGCGATCGTCTCCAGCAGACCATCGCCGCCCGCGAGTTCCGCCACCTCGTGACCTTTGAGCGTCAGGAGGGTGCGAAACAGCTTCATGTTGTCGGGGCTGTCCTCGACCACCAGAATCTTCGCCACGATTTGCACTCCGGGGGCAAAATCCACGCCACCATGCCCCTTGTTTCGGTCTGGGAGCGGGACGCCGCGGTGGTCGTAATGTCAAAGAAACCCGCGTCGTTCAGGAGTTTACGCGCTCGGATGCCGGCGGCACCCTGCCGCGAGGGAGCGGGTCTGCCCCGGCTTGCCGCGGTAGCCATGCGAGCCGAGATCCCGGGCCTTTTCCTCGCTATCGTCGTGCTGTGCGGCAGGCACGATCGCCGGGAGGCGGACGGGGTGTCGCGTCCGCGGGCGGGCGCGGGAGCGCGTTGAGAATCGATTGCCATGTCGGTACAATGGGGCCTGATCTCGGGTCAGTCACGGCGGCCGCAGCCGCCTCATTCGGGGCGGTCCCATGCGCTGCGTGTCGAACTCCAACGGCTTCTGATCGTGCGCCCATCCTCCCTGGCCGTCATCGGCCTCGGCGCCATCGGGGGATCGCTCGCCTGGCAATCCCGTCTCGCCGGCGTCGACCGGGTGGTCGGCTTCTCGCCCTCCCGGGGCGAGGGCGTTGCCGCGCTCAGGGCTTCCGCGATCTCCGAATTCGCCGACTCGCCCGCCAAGGCCGTCCGGGGCGCGGATCTGGTCGTGCTGGCGGTCCCCCCCGGACCTACCCTCGATCTCATCGCCCGGTTGGCCCGATCGGTTGAGCCCGGGGCCATGGTGACCGACGTCTGCAGTCTCAAGGCCCCGGTCATGGCCCGGGCCGCCGGGGCGGGTCTGGGCGACCGGTTCGCCGGCTCCCACCCTCTGGCCGGCACCCACGACTCCGGATTCGGCGCCGCTCGGCCCGACCGGCTGCGCGGGTGCGTGGTGTACGTGTGCGAGAGCGCTTCCACCGAGGGATCGCAGGCCGCCCGGCGGGTCATGCGATTCTGGGAGGACGTGCTGGAGGCCCAGCCGGTCCTCATCGACGCCGCCGCGCACGACCGGCAGCTGGCCTGGACCAGCCACCTGCCGCAGGCCGTGGCGTTCGCCCTCGCGAAGGCGCTGGCCGACCGCGGGCTAGGCGGGGTCTCGTACGGAAGCGGTGCGCGGGACACGACCCGCCTTGCCGCAAGCAGCCCCGAGATGTGGCTGGACATTCTGTTGCAGAACCGGGAGCCGCTGGTCGAGGCGCTCTCCGGCGTCGAGAGCGGTCTGGCCGAGCTGCGACGATTCATCGAAGCGGGCGATCGCCAGGCCCTCGAGCGCTACCTCGAGACCGCCCGCGAGTTCCGCCGCGGGCTCGACCGATGAAGGTCGGCGGTACGGTCCGAGCTCCCGGCGACAAGAGCATCACCCACCGGGCGCTGCTGCTGGCGGCGCTCGGCCGGGGCGTGAGCCACATCGGAGGCGCGCTCACCTCGCTCGATGCCCGCTCCAGCGCGCGCGTGCTCCGGCAGCTGGGGGCGGAGATCTCTCCGCTCCGCGAGGGTGACGTGCTCACCATCAGGGGCCGCGGCCGCTTCCGGGCCCCCGAGCGGACGCTCGACTGCGGCAACTCGGGCACGACCACGCGGCTCCTGCTGGGGCTGCTCGCCGGTCACCGCTTCAAGGCCACCCTTACCGGCGACGCCTCGCTGCGCCGCCGGCCGATGCGCCGGGTCACCGGGCCGCTCACCGAGATGGGGGCCCGGTTCGTGGAGCTCGCCGGCGACGGCCTCCCGCTCACGGTGCGCGGTGGACGCCTTCGGCCGATCCGCTACGCGATGCCGGTCTCCAGCGCGCAGATCAAGAGCTCGCTCCTCCTCGCCGGCGTGATGGGCGAGGTGGCGGTGGACCTCCTGGAGCCGAGCGGGCGGTCCCGCGACCACACCGAGCGCATGTTGCGCGCGTTCGGCTACGACGTGGGGGAGCGGGACGGCTGGATCGAGTTCCGGCCCGGGGGTCGCATCGAGCCCTTCGATATTCAGGTGCCGGGCGACCCCTCGTCGGCCGCGTTCCTCGTGGGCGCCGCGGCCCTGGCCGAAGCTGGACAGGTGAGGATCGCCGGTGTGGGCGTGAACCCGACCCGCACCGGCTTTCTCCGCGTGCTCGAGCGGATGGGGGCTGACGTCGCGGTGGATGCCCCCGACACCAGCTTTGGAGAGCCGGTGGCCGATCTGATCGCGGGTCCGGCATCGCTGCGCCGCACCGAGGTCACCGCGGGCGAGATCCCCGGCCTGATCGACGAGATTCCCCTGCTGGCCGTTCTCGCCACCCGCGCGGAGGGCGACACCGTGTTCCGCGACGTCGGCGAGCTGAGGGTCAAGGAGAGCGACCGGCTGGGGCTGATCGCCGGGAACATCCGGGCGGTCGGGGGCAGGGCGGAGGTGCGCGGCGACGACCTCCACGTGCAAGGCGTCGAGCGCCCCCCACGGGGCAGGGTGCGCACCGCGGGTGACCACCGGATCGCCATGGCGTTCGCGGTGCTGGGCACGCTGCCGGGCGCACGGATCTCGATCGACGACATGGCCTGCGCCGCGGTGAGCTTTCCTGGTTTCTCCGCGACGTTGCGCAGCATCGCGGCGAGGAGCTCCCGATGAGAGGCGGGGTGATCGCCATCGACGGGCCCTCGGCGTCCGGCAAGTCCTCGACCGCTCGGGCGGTCGCGGAGGCGCTGGGCTTCGCCCACCTGGACTCCGGATCGCTCTATCGCGGGGTGACGCTGGTGGGCCTCAGGGAGGCCGCGCGCAGGGATCGCGGTGGCGAGAGCCCTCTGACCGCGGTCGGACCGGAAGCGATTCTGCGCTCGGCGGAGGACCGCGGACTGATGCTCCAGCCGGACGGCGCCGGCTTCGCGGCCTACCTCGAGGGCGAGCCGGTGGACCAGCTGCTGAGGGGCCCGGAGGTGACGGCCTGCGTCTCGGCCGTCTCCGCGGTGCCCGTGATCCGGGAGTGGATCAACTCCCGCCTCCGCGCGATGGTCCGGGCCGGGCGTGCCGTCGTGGTGGACGGCCGGGACATCGGCACCGTGGTCTTTCCCGACGCCGAGCTCAAGATCTTCCTGACCGCGACGCCGGAGGCCCGGGCGGGGCGCCGCATCAACCAGCGGGGCGATCCGGTGGGGCCCGGCGGTCTGGAAGCGGAGACCGCCGCCCTGGCCGCGCGGGATCACGCGGACTCCAGCCGCGCGGTGGCCCCCCTCAAGGCCGCCCCGGACGCCGTCCCCCTGGACACCACGACCATGTCGTTCGCCGACCAGGTCCGCTTCATCGTGGAGCTGGCCCGGCCCATCTTCGGCACCCGCTAGCCATCGAGCGGCAACTGGTTGGGACGCCTTGCGTTGGCCCATTCGTCGTGTTACCCTACATGGCTACGTCGCGAGCACTTCGGCCCGCGATGCCTGTACCCCAGCCCGTGGCCGGCACGGCACGGCGCACAACCCGGGATGGTGCGTTCCGCATGCTCGATCAACTTCAACCCTCGACCGAACAGTTCGCCTCCCCCAGCGGTCTCCGCGTCCGGCAGGACCTCTACGACGAAGAATACTCCGACGAAGATTACGAGCAGATGCTCTCGATGTACGAGGGCACGATGGCGCAGATCGTCGAAGGAGAGATCGTCAAGTCCAAGGTCCTCCGGGTCACCGAGAACGCCGTCATCCTCGACGTCGGCTTCAAGTCCGAGGGGTCGGTGCCCCTGGACGAGTTCAAGGATCCCCAGTCCCTGAAGGAAGGGGACGAGGTCGAGGTCTTCCTCGAGCACCTCGAGGACCAGGAGGGCGCGGTCGTCCTCTCGAAGAAGAAGGCCGACTTCATGCGGGTCTGGGAGAAGATCCGCGTGGCCCACGAGAGCGACCAGCCGGTGGAAGGCACCCTGATCAAGAAGATCAAGGGCGGCGTGGTGGTGAACCTGATGGGCGTGGACGCGTTCCTCCCCGGCAGCCAGATCGCGCTCCGCCGGGTGCCCAACATCGACGAGCTGCTGGGCCAGACCTACGAGTTCAAGATCATCAAGCTGAACAAGCGGCGGCGGAACATCGTCGTGAGCCGGCGGGTGATCCTGGAGAACGAGCGGGCCCACAAGCGCGAGCACCTCATGAAGGAGCTCGCCGTCGGCCAGGTCCGGAAGGGTGTGGTCAAGAACATCACCGACTTCGGCGCCTTCATCGACCTCGGCGGCGTGGACGGTCTGCTGCACATCACCGACATGTCCTACGGCCGCGTCTCCCATCCCACCGAGATGGTCGCGATCGGCCGCGAGGTCGAGGTCAAGATCCTCGACATCGACTGGCAGCGCGAGCGCATCAGCCTGGGCATGAAGCAGCTCCAGTCCTACCCGTGGCAGAACGTGGCCGCCAAGTATCCGGTCGGCACCCGGGTCCAGGGCAAGGTGGTCTCGATCACCAACTACGGCGCGTTCGTCGAGATCGAGCCGGGCATCGAGGGGCTGGTCCACATCTCCGAGATGAGCTGGACCCGCAACGTCCGGCACCCGTCGAAGATCGTGAGCATCGGCGAGACCATCGAGGCGGTGGTGCTCAAGGTGGACGAGGCCGAGGAAAAGATCTCGCTCGGCATGAAGCAGACCGAGCAGGATCCCTGGATGGTGCTGCCGCTCAAGTACCCGGTGGGCACCCGGATCCAGGGCAAGGTCCGCAACCTCACCAGCTTCGGCGCCTTCGTCGAGATCGAGCCGGGCATCGACGGCCTGATCCACATCTCCGACATGTCCTGGACCAAGCGGGTCCAGCACCCGTCGGAAGTGGTGAAGAAGGGCGACGGGGTTGACGTCGTGATCCTCAACATCGACGCCGAGAACAAGCGGATCTCCCTGGGCCTCAAGCAGGCCGAAGAGGATCCCTGGCTCCGGATCGGCGAGACCTATCCCATCGGGATGGAGCTGCGCGGCCGGGTGGTGCGCCTGATGGACAAGGGCGTCGTGGTGGATCTGGGCAACGACATCGAAGGCTTCGTGCCGATGTCCCAGCTCGGCATCCCCAACATCGAGAACCCGGGCGACGCGGTAAAGGAAGGCCAGCCGGTGGACCTCAAGGTGCTCGAGGTGGACCCGATCCACCACCGGATCGTGCTCATGGTCACCAACTACCCCGACGAGCCGATCATCCCGCCGGTGCGGCCGGTCACGGAAGAGGCCACCGCCGAGTAGGGATCCAAAGGCGACTGGATACGACGAAGGGGAGCCCGGACGGGCTCCCCTTCGCGTTTATATTGTCTCCCGATGCCCGACCCCCGTGAGCTCCTCGAACAGCTTCATCACCGCCAGTCCCTCGCCGAGCAGGGCGGGGGGGCGGCGCGGATCGCCCAACAGCACAAGAAGGGGAAGCTCACCGCGCGCGAGCGGCTGGATCTGCTGCTCGACGAAGGCAGCTTCGTGGAGCTCGACCGGTTCGTCACCCATCGCTCGACCGATTTCGGGCTCGACCGGCAGGTGGTGCCGGGTGACGGGGTGGTGACGGGCCACGGGCGGGTGGACGGCCGCCTGGTCTACGTGTTCTCCCAGGACTTCACCGTCTTCGGCGGATCGCTGAGCGAGGCCCACGCCGAGAAGATCTGCAAGGTGATGGACCTCGCCGTCCGCAACGGCGCGCCGGTGGTGGGGCTCGACGATTCCGGCGGCGCGCGGATCCAGGAGGGCGTGGCCTCGCTGGGCGGCTACGCCGACATTTTCCTCCGCAACACCCTGGCCTCGGGCGTCGTCCCGCAGATCTCCGCCATCCTCGGACCCTGCGCGGGCGGCGCGGTGTACAGCCCGGCGATCACCGATTTCATCTTCATGGTGCGCGGGGTCAGCTACATGTTCGTCACCGGCCCCAACGTGGTGAAGACGGTGACCCACGAGGAAGTGACGTTCGACGCGCTGGGAGGCGCGGACGTCCACGGATCCACCTCCGGGGTGGCGCACTTCGTTCACGACACCGAGGCCGAGTGCCTGCTGACCATCCGCCGGCTCCTCGGCTTCCTGCCGCTCAACAATCTCGACGAGCCTCCCGAGCACCCCACCGACGATCCCGCCGACCGGCGCGACGAGGCCCTGCTCGACCTGATTCCCGACAGCCCCAACAAGCCTTACGACATGCACGAGGTCGTCGGGCGGGTGGTGGACGGGGGCGAGTTCCTCGAGGTGCAGCGGGGCTACGCGGACAACATGCTCACCGGCTTCGCCCGGCTGGGCGGCCGGCCGGTCGGGGTGGTGGCGAACCAGCCGGCGGTGCTGGCCGGGGTGCTCGACATCAGCGCGTCCACCAAGGCCGCGAGATTCATCCGGTTCTGCGACTGCTTCAACATTCCCGTGGTGACGTTCGTGGACGTGCCGGGCTTTCTGCCCGGGGTGGCCCAGGAGCACGGCGGGATCATCAAGCACGGAGCCAAGCTGCTCTACGCCTACTGCGAGGCGACCGTGCCGAAGCTCACCGTCATCACCCGCAAGGCCTACGGCGGGGCCTATGACGTCATGAGCTCGAAGCACATCCGGGGCGACCTCAACCTGGCCTGGCCGTCGGCCGAGATCGCGGTGATGGGTCCCAAAGGCGCGGTCGAGATCCTCTTCAAGGACGAGATCGCCAGGGCGGACGACCCGGCCGCGGCGACCGCCCGTCTGATCGAGGAGTACACCTCCAAGTTCGCCCATCCGTACGCTGCGGCCGCGCGCGGCTACATCGACGACGTCATCGATCCGAGAGACACCCGGCCCCGCCTCATCGACGCGCTCCGGACCCTGCGGACGAAGCGGGACCGCAACCCTCCCCGGAAGCACGGCAACATCCCGCTCTGAGGACCTCGCCGCGGGTGGCGCTGTGGGGCCGGGACCGACTCGGCCGTCACCGCTGATGGCCGGCAGCCCGCGGCCCGGGCCGGCCGGGTGAGCGCCGGCGGCGCCCCTAGCCAAGTGCCAGCGGCCATACCATCTTGAGACGTCCATGCACGCGCTTTCCCGGCAGTCGAAGGTTGCCCCGCCACCCCATGGGCCGAGGCTCCGCCGCGCCGTCGCAGCGGGGCTGCTGCCGTTCCTGCTCACCGCCGCTTCACTCCACGCGCAGGGCGCGATCGACCCCAACGTGGCGCCCCGCGCCGCCGCACTCGAGCGCGAGGGCGAGCGCCACATGGCGATCGACCTCCTGGGCCGCTACCTCGCTACCGCACCCGACGACGGCAGGGCCTGGCTGCAGCTCGGCCGGTTCTATCTGTACGACGCCCGCGACTGGCATCTCCACGGCCACCGCGGCGAGCCCGACGGGCGGCTCTATCTCGACTTCGCCGCCACCGCGCTGGAGCAGTCCATCCGGCTGGCGGTGGATTCGGGCGTCATCTTCCGGGGCCTCGCCGAGGTCGAGCGGTCGCTGGTCGTCGTCGAGCAGGTCGGGTGGGCCGCCGCGCGGACCGCGACCGGGCCCGAGCGGGCCCCGCAAATGCCGCCGTTCGTGCTCGAGCTCGGCGAGAATCTGTTGGCCTCGTGTCCGGCGGGCGGCGTGCTCCTCACCGGCAACGACCTCGAAGCGCTCTCGGTGTGGTACGGCAGCATGGAACGGCCCTCCCTCGACGTCCTCCCCATCCGCCCCGACCTCTACGCCACCGACTCGCTGTACCGGCTGCGCATGGCGCAGGCGATGGGAGTGGACGCCACGCTGCCGGTGCAGCGCGCGCTCGGCGAGGTGGCGCCGCGGCGGCCGCTCTGTCTCAGCCCGGGCACCGACAGCGCCGCGGTACCCGCGATCACGTGGCTGCCCTACCGTCTGGTGCGGGTGAGCCGGCCGGCGACCTCGGGCTCCGAGGCGATGAGCGTCAACGAGCTGCTCAAGGCCGTGCGCCAGAACCCGTCCCCCTGGGTGGTGGACGTGCGCGGCGTCTACGACCGCGCCGCGAGCCATAATCTGGTCCTCTGCAGCAGCCTTCTCCTCCTCTTCGGAGATACGCCCCCGCCCGCCTGCCGGCCGTGAGGCGGGTGCTCGTCGCCAACCGCGGAGAGATCGCGCTCCGCGTCATCAGGGCTTGCCATGAGGAAGGGCTCGAGGCGGTGGCCGTCTACTCGGCCGCCGACCGCGCCGCCGCGCACGTCCGCGCCGCCGACCGCGCCGTCGAGATCGGTCCCGCCGCGCCTGCCGCGAGCTACCTCCGCATCGACCGGCTGGTGCAGGCCGCCCGCGAGACGGACGCCGACGCGGTCCACCCGGGCTACGGCTTCCTGGCCGAGCGGGCCGCGTTCGCCGAGGCGGTCACCGAGGCGGGGATGATCTTCGTCGGTCCCCCGGCGGCGGCCATTCGGGCGATGGGCGACAAGACCGAGGCGCGGCGGCGCATGCGGGACGCCGGCGTCCCGGTGGTCCCGGGTGGGCACGAGCCGGTCACCGAGCTCGGCGCGGCTCGCAGGCTGGCGGAAGAGCTGGGGTATCC
>CAMPKP010000014.1 GCA_946887295.1 uncultured Gemmatimonadota bacterium
CTGCCCCGCAGCCTCCGCATGGCGCGCTCAAACCTGCTCCGCTCGCGCTCGCCCCAGCGGCGCGCCCTTCGCGCCCTCGCGCCGGCCTCCGGGAGGCCGAGATCGCCCAACCCTCCGGTGCTTCCGCGCCGTGCGACGATGCGAGAGGACGTCGGCGCCCCCAACGACTCGCCCCGCCGGAGAGCCGCCGCCACGTCGCGGTACGCCAGCCGGAACGCAGTCCCCCCCTCGACCCGACGCATCACCTCGTCCGTCGCGAGCGCTCCGCCCGCGAGGGCCGCGGCACAGCGGTCCCGGTCCACACCGAGTCGCGGCACCGCGGCCGCCAGCGCGGCCAGGATCGCCCCGGTGCGGTCCAGGCCCCGCATCAGCGGCTCCTTCAGCAGCTGAAAATCACGATGATAGCCGCTCGAAAGCTTCGACTTGATCTGAAGAACGGCAGCGAGATCGCCCTCGAGCGCGGCAGCCCGGCCCCGGGTCAACTCGAAGAGATCGGGGTTCCGCTTGTGGGGCATGATGCTCGAGCCGGTCGCCAGCTCGGCCGGCAGCGTCAGATAGCCGAACTCCTCGGCGCTGTAGAGGATCACGTCCTGCGCCAGCCGGGCCGCCTCGTGCCCCAGCTGGGTGCACCAGAAGAGCACCGCGGCCTCGAGCTTGCCGCGACCGCCCTGCACCGTCGCCACGTTGCGGTCGAGCCCGGCGAAGCCGAGCGACTGCGCCGCGACTTCGCGGCGGAGCGGCAGCGGGACGCCATAGCCCGCGGCGCTTCCGAGCGGCGAGCGATCCACCCGAGTCCACACCTCCGGCAGCGACTCGATGGTATCGAGCAGCCCCTCGGCGTATGCGCCGGCCCAGAGGCCGACCGACGAGGGCATCGCCCGGCGCTGGTGGGTGTACCCCGGCCAGAGCACGCGCCGGTGCCGTGTGGCGAACGCCAGCAGCGCGCCGGTCAGGTCGAGCGCGGCGCCGTGGAGCCCCAGGAGCCGATCCTTGAGGTAGAGCCGGAGGTCGCAGGCGACCTGGTCGTTGCGCGACCGGCCGGTGTGCAGCCGCTCGCCGAGTCCCGGCAGCCGGCGGGTGAGCCACTCCTCGACGGCGGTGTGCACGTCCTCCTGATCCGGCCGCAGCTCCAGCCGCCCGCGCTCGACCGCGACCAATGCCCGGCGCAAGCCCTGGCGCAGCCGCGCGTGCTCGCGAACACCGAGGAGTCCCGAGTCGCGAAGGCCATCGATGTGCCCCAGGCTGCCGAGCACGTCCCAGCGCAGCAGGCGAGCGTCCCAGGGGCGGTCGTCGGCCGCGGTCTGCTCCAGCAGCCCCCGGTCGAGCCCGGTCCCCGATCCCCACAGCGTCCTGGGCGCCACGGCTCCTACCGCCCCGCCAGGTATTCGCGGGCCACGCCGGCGTAGAAGCCTCGCGCGGCGGTCACCTCCGGAAGGTCCACGTACTCGTCGGGCGTGTGCGACCGGCGGCTGGTGCCGGGCCCGGCCTTGATCGCGTCCACGTGGCGGAGGAAGACCCAATCGGAGCAGGTCGGGCTTCCGAACCGCGCCGCCTGCGGGCGGGCGCGCGCCGCCGCCTCGAGCAGGCGGGAGTCCGCCGGCGTCTCGCAGGGCACCAGGCGGCGAGAGGTGACGACGACCTCGGAATCGAGCCGCTCGCGCAGCAGGGCGGCGATCTCCTCGTGGGTCCAGTCGGGCGTGCTGCGGACATCGAGGATCGCGGTGGCGACCGGCGGGGTGACGTTCCGGCTCACGCCGGCTTCGAGCATCGTGGGAGTCGCGACCGTGCGGCCGAGCACGGGATGAGTGCGGTCGCGGAAGAGGTCCTCCAGCCGGAGCAGGTCGCGCGAGAGGACCAGCACGGCATTGACGAAACCGCCGTCCGACGCGGCGTAGCCCGCGTGGCGCTGGTCGCCGCGGGCCACGAGGTCCACCATCATCAGCCCGCGCTGCGCGGTGGCGATGTCGAGGCTGGTCGGCTCCCCGATCACGGCGGCATCGATCGTTCCGGCCCGCTCCACCGCGCGCGGCATCGTGGTGTTCCTGGTCTCCTCCCCGTACCCCAGGATGACGAGCAGCCGGCCGCTCTCGATCTCGTCCGCCTGCGCGAGGTCGCGCGCTGCAGTGACCATCGCCGCCACCGAGGCCTTTGCGTCGCCCGAGCCGCGGCCGAACAGCCGGTCGCCTTCGATCGATGGGGTGAACGGGTCGCGGGTCCAGCCGGCGCCCGGCGGCACCACGTCGAGATGGGAGACGAGGGCCAGCGTGGGCCCGGGCCCCGTGCCGCGCACCTCGATCCGTACCGAAGTGTCGTCCCGCACCGCGTCGAGGCCCCACCCGCGGGCGGTCTCCTCCACGAAAGCGGCGGCGGCCGCCTCCTCTCCGCTCACGGAGGGGATCGCGACCAGCCGGCTCAGCAGCTCCAGCTCATCCGGCAAGATCCACCCCGAGATACGTCGCCTTCTCCTTGCGCCCCACGATCATCGTGCCGCACCCGGCGCCGGTGAAGACTTCGAGGAGGAGTGCGTCGGGTGTGCGGCCGTCTATGATGTGGGTCCGCTCGACCCCGCCGGTCGCCGCCCGGATGCAGGCCTCGACCTTGGGACGCATGCCGCCGGTGAGCACGCCGCTGGCCATGAGGCCGGCGAGGTCGTCCGGATCGGCGAAGGTGACGAGGGTGGAGGGGTCGCTCCGGTCGCGAAGCACGCCCGGCGCGCCGGTGAGGAAGATGAGCTTCTGCGCCCGCATCGCCACGGCGAGCGACTCCGCGACCGTATCCGCGTTGACGTTGAACACCTCGCCATCCTCTCCGCCGGCGAGGCTCGCGACGACCGGGACGAAGCGCGCCTCGACCAGGGTGGTGAGGACCCGGGGGTCCACGCGGTCCACGTCGCCCACGTGCCCGTAGTCCACCTTCACGGTCTTCCCGGCATCGTCCACCACCTGCACCGGCGACCGCCGATGCGCGGTGATCAGGTCGGCGTCCACCCCGCTCAATCCGACGGCCTGCACCCGGTGCGCGCGGAGCGCCGCGAGCAGGTCCACGTTGAGCTGGCCGGCGTACACCAGCTTCGCCACCTCGAGCGCGGCATCGTCGGTGACCCGCCGCCCCGCCACCATCCGCGGCTCGGAGCCGAGCCGGCGGCTCAGCGCCGTGGCCTGCGGTCCGCCGCCGTGCACCACCACGAGCCGGATGCTGAGCGAGGAGAGGAGCGCGAGCTGCCCGGTGACCTGCTCGAGCACCTCCGGCTCGCCCAGCACCTCGCCGCCGAGCTTGACGACGAAGACCTGGTCGCGATATGCGCGGACGTAGCGCAGCGCGCCCTTGAGACCGGCGATGCCCTTGGTGGTGTCGATACTCACGCTACGCTCCCCGGTCGTTCACGGTTGCCTGCCCGACACGTCCCGGCTGCCGCCGAGCAGCTCCAGCAGGAGCGCCCGCTGGGCGTGCAGTCGGTTCTCCGCCTGGTCCACCACGACCGAGTGGGGTCCGTCGAGCACGGCGTCGTCGATCTCGACGTTGCGGCGGACCGGGAGGCAGTGCATCACGATCCCCCGCCCGCCGCGGGTGGACTTGAGCCGGGCCGGCGTGAGCCGCCAGTCCCGGAACGCCGCGCGCTGGTCGGCCTCGGCCGCCGGGTCGCCGTAGAGCTTCACCGAGCCCCACGACTTCACGTACACGGCGTCCGCACCCACCGTGGCCTCGTCGGGATCGTCGATGATATGGACGAACTCGCCGCCGGACTGCTGGGCGAGCCGCCGGATCAGCGCGGTGTCCTCGGGGTCGAGCTCGTACCCGGGCGGCCGCGCGATGACGATCTCCATGCCGAGCCGCGCCGCGGCCAGCGCGGCGCTCACCGGGACCGCCGTCGGGAGCGCCTTGGGGTGCCAGGCCCAGGTGAGGACGAAGCGCTTGCCCGACGTCTCGCCCAGCTTCTCCCGAAGCGTCATCGCGTCGGCCAGCGCCTGGCAGGGGTGCCGCCGCGCGGACTCGAGGTTGACGACCGGCTTCTCGCAGTGCCGGGCGAAGCTCCTGAGGATCGCGTCCTGTCTGGCGACCGACCAGTCGCGCCCGCGGGGGAAGGATCGCACGCCCACGGCGTCGGCATAGCGGCCCAGCACCCGGGCCGCGTCCACGATGTGCTCGACGCTCTCGCCGTCCATGACCGCGCCCGGCTCGGTCTCGAGCGGCCAGCTCCCGCGGCCGGGCTCGAGCACCACCGCATGCCCGCCGTGGAGGAACATCGCGGTCTCGAAGCTGGTGCGGGTTCGGAGGCTGGGGTCCATGAGCACCATCGCCAGCACCTTCCGCTCCAGACCCCCGGTGACCGACCCCCGCTTCACTCGCGCGGCCAGCTCGAGCAGCGCATCCACCTCGGCGACGGACCAGTCCTCCAGCGACAGGAAGTCCCGCTTGCTCACGCGAGCACCTCCTTGAGCGCGGCCAGCAGCAGGTCGGCCTCATCGGCGGAGAAGGAGAGCGGCGGCAGCAGCCGGAGCACGCGCGGGTCCGACGCCGTCCCGGTGATGACCCGCTTCCCGAAGAGCGCGCGCTGCACCTCGGCCGCGGGCCGGTCGAGGTGCAGGCCCAGCAGCAGCCCGCGCCCGCTGACGCGCCGGACGCCGAGCGCGCGCGCACCGCGCGCCAGCCGGGCCCCCACCCGGACCGCGTTCTCGATGAGGCCGTCGCGCTCGATCACGTCGATGGTGGCGAGCGCCGCCGCGCAGGGCACCGGGCCGCCCCCGAAGGTGCTGCCGAGATCGCCCGTCGCGATGGAGGCGGTCACCGCCGGCGTCGCGATCACGGCGCCGATCGGCAGCCCCGAAGCGAGGCCCTTCGCGAAGGTCAGCACGTCGGGGACGACGCCGACCGCCTCGGCGGTGCTGAACGCGCCGCAGCGACCCACGCCGCACTGCACCTCGTCGAAGATGAGGGCCGCGCCATGCGCGTCACAGCACCGCCGGGCGGCGCGGAGGAAGTCGGTGCCGAGGTCGCGGGCGCCGGAGAGGCCCTGCACCGGCTCGACGATGACGGCCGCGACCCGGTGGTCCACCGCCGCCTCGAGCGCGGCCACGTCGTCGGCAGGCACCTTCCGCGAGAGCGGGATACCGCTGCGGGACGCCGCCTCCTCGTATCGTGTACCGTCGGTGCAGGCGAGCGTCGCCGCGGTGCGTCCGTGCCAGCCGCCGAGAATCGAGACCACCTGGCTTCTGCCGGTCCACTTCCGGGCGAGGTGCAGCGCGTTCTCGTTGGCCTCCGCGCCGGAGTTGCAGAGGAACACGCGGCTCAGGGGCTCGGGACAGAGCGCCACCAGCCGCTCCGCCAGACGCTCGCGCAGCGGATGGGGGACCGCGGTCGAGTAGAAGAGGAGCTCCTCGGCCTGGGCGGCGATGGCCCGCACGACATCGGGGTGCGAGTGGCCGGTCGCCGCCACCGCGTGCCCGCCGTAGGCGTCGAGCCAGTCGTTGCCGTCCTCGTCCACCAGCCAGGAGCCGCGGCCCCGGACCGGGCGGATGGGAAACTGGGCATAGACGGGCAGCAGCGCGTCGGACTTCGTCGTCAGCACGGAAAGATTCCTCCCCCCTTGAGGCCCGCCGTCTCCTCGATGCCGAGCGCCAGGTTCATAGCCTGGATCGCCTGTCCGCCGGCGCCCTTCACCAGATTGTCGATCGCCACGGTGACCTGCACCTCGGAGCCGTCGTCGCTCTCCGCCGCGTGGATGAGGGCATGGTTGGTGCCCACGGCGTGCGTGAGCTCCGGGGGAGCGTCGAGCACCCGGACGAACGGCCGCCCGGCGTACGCCTCCCGGAACCATTGCGCCGCCGCCGTCCCCGGGTCGCCCGCGCTGATGGCGCGCTCGCGGGGCAGGTACGCGTGAAGCGTGAGGTAGATGCCGCGCACGAAGGGGCCGGAGTGAGTCATCAGGCGGGCGGTGGCGTCGGGCCGACCGATCCACTCGCGCCATGCCTGGAGCACCTCGGCCTCGTGCCGGTGGCCCAGCACCGAGTAGGCGAACAGATTGTGCGCCCGCATCGGGTGGTGGGTCGTGGGCTTCGGCTGCACGCCGGCGCCGCTCGAGCCCGTCACCGCGAAGATCGAAGGCGACAGGTCGAGCCCCGCGCGCGCCAGCGGGTAGAGGGCGAGCTCGGCGGCCGTGGCGAAGCACCCGGGCGCCGCGAGCGCGCCGGCGCCACGGAGTGCCGGGCCGAGCACGTCCGCCAGGGCGTAGCAGAAGCGGGGAAGGAGCTCGGGCGCCTGGTGGGGTCCGTAGTACCGCTCGTAGAGCGCCCGGTCGCGCACCCGGAAGTCGGCGGCGAGGTCCACGACGAGTCCCGGCTTCGCGGCGAACACCTCGCCGGCCACCCGCGAGGACTCACCATGCTCCAGGCAGAGAAAGACGACGTCGCGTCCCCGGGCGACCTCGGCGGCGCCCGCGCTGGAGAACCGGGCGTCCGACACCGTCGCCAAGGCAGGATGAGCGTCGGCCAGCGGCGCGCCGCCCCGGCTCCGGCTGGTGGCGACGACGTCGCGCACCTCGGGGTGCTGGTACAGCAGCCGCAACAGCTCTCCGCCGGCGTACCCGGCGGAGCCGACCACGGCGACGTTCACGAGGCCGCGGCGACGGCGAGGCTCTCCGAGCGCTCCGCCCACTCCGCCATGGCGGCGCGCACCGTCGCCACCAGGCCCGCCGCATCCCGCCGGGCGTTGTGCGCCGGCAGGCCGAGGCCGCCGGTGATGTAGACCTGGCCCACCTCGTTGTCGGTGGCCGGTCCGGTGACCGCGGTGATGGGCAGCGCGAACTCGCGCTGCATCAGCTCGGCCGCGCCCCAGCAGGCCACCGGATCGGGCGCCGCCATCACGTAGGCGGCGCCGACCGACATCAGCTCGGCGTCGCGGAGGATGTCCTGCACGCCGTACTCGCCGAGGATCCCGTCGCCGAGCTCGGCGACGATGACGTCCGGCCTGGCGGCGGCGAGGCGATTGAAGATGCCCTTCGCGGTCGTGACGGTGACGCCGGCGTGGGTGCTGGCGATCCCCACGTCGTTGAAGGTGAGCGCGGCGACGGCGCCGGCGTCGAGCATCGACAGCGCGTCACGCATCAGGGACACGCCGGTGAGCTTCGCCGCGGCCACCTTCAGGCCGGCGCGAGCGAGCCCGCGCACCAGCTCGGTGGCGGCGACCGTCTTGCCCGCGTTCATGCAGGTGCCGGCGATGTAGACCACGGGGACGCGGCTCTCGAGCAGATCCGAAGGAGGCACGGCGCGGTCGCGGATGTGCGCGGGGCGGCCGACCCGGTCGCCCAGCTCCGGAAAGGCGAGGATCGCGCCGAGCACCTCGGCGCGGAACGGCGGGCCGATGTCGGGGTTGACCGAGGTGCAGCGCCCGAGGATCCCGCCGAGGTTGAGCACCTCGATCGAATCGCCGACGGCGAGGTGCGGCGGCACCACGCCGGCGTAGCCCCGCAGGGCCCGGCGGGTGCCGAGCACGCCCGCGAGCACGTCACCCGCGCGCAGCGAGAGCATCCGGCCGGTGACGTCCTCCACCGTGTTGTAGGTGGACTTGTCCTCCAGGATCCGGACCGCCAGGACGTACCCCTCCGCCGACATGATCTCGTCCCCCACGATCACCTCGGGCGAGAGCGCGGCGTTGCGGGTGGCGCTGGCCATCCGGTCGAGCCGGACGCGGGTCGTGACTACCATCGGGTTCTCCTCACAGGCTGGACGCTCGAGTCAATGATCTCCGCCCGCACGGGCCGCGAGCAGCGAAGGTACGGCCGAGACCCGGGCGAAGGCCCGCGCCTCGTCGCCGGTCCAGAGGCGGTTCTCTTCCCCGTAGGTCGCGATCGACGCGTCCATCATGGAGTGGGGGCTCCGGGTGCCGACGACCTGAAAGCGGCCGGACGCGAGACGGACCCGGGTCTCGCCGGTGACGCGAGCCTGAGAGCTGGTGATCAGCGCCTCGATGTCGCGCAGCGCCGGATCGAAATAGTGGCCCTCGTGCAGCCGGTCGCCGTAGAAACGGCCGAGCTGGTCCTTCCAGAAGGTCTGCCACTTGGTGAGCACCAGCTTTTCCAGCTCGCGGTGCGCGCCGATGAGGACCAGCGCGGCGCCGGCCTCGAATCCGATCCGCCCCTTGATGCCGAGTGCGGTCTCACCGACGTGGATGCTGCGGCCGAGGCCGTAGCTCTCCGCCAGCTCGCCCAGCCGGGCGACCAGCGTCGGTCCGCCCAGCGGCACGCCGTCGAGCGACACCGGCAGGCCGCGCTCCCAGCCGAGCACGATCTCCGCGGGCGCCGGAGCATCTGCGGGGGGATCGATCAGCTCCGCCGGCGGGCCGGCCCAGGTATCGTGGGTCCAGCCACCGCCCCAGGTGGTGCCCCAGAGACCGCGGTTGATGCTGTAGCTGCCGGCGCGCGAGGGCACCGGCAGCCCGCGCTCCTCGAGATAGGCGATGGCCTGCTCGCGCCTGATCCCGGCGTCGCGGATGGGCGTCACGATCTCGAGCTCAGGCGCCAGCACGCGGAGCGCGACGTCGAACCGGACCTGGTCGTTGCCGGCCCCGGTGGAGCCGTGCGCCACCGCTGCCGCCCCGATGCCGCGGGCCACCTCCACCACCGCGAGCACCTGCTGGGTCCGCTCGGCCGCGACGCTCAGCGGGTAGACCTCGCCTCTGAGGACGTTGCCCTGGATCAGGTAGCGCACGAACCGCTCGTAGACGCGCTCCCGTGCGTCCACCTCGTGATGCTCCAGGGCGCCCACCGCTTCGGCCTGTCGCCGGATGGCGGCCCGATCCGCCGGGGTGGCGCCGCCGGTGTCCACGTAGACCGTGTGGACCCTCCACCCGTCGGCGGCGAGGCGGGGCACGCAATAGGAGGTGTCGAGGCCGCCGGAGAAAGCGAGGGCCACCATTCGGGTCTGCATAATGCATGAATATGCGACATGGGGCCGGGCGCACAAGGGGCGGGCCCGACCGGCAGGGCACGGCCGGTCGAGGGAGGCGCGCGGCGGAATTACCTGCGAAACGAGAGGCGGGGCCGCCATCACGCGGGCCCCGCCTCTCGTTTCCGGGAAGCAGCTGCGATCAGTGCAGCTCGCTGGTGTCGGCCGTGACCCCGGTGTCGAGGTCGTGGACGTAGAGCGCGGCGCCTCGACCGTCGGCTGACTCGCTGACTACCTCCTGCAGCAGCCGGAGTGAGTCCGTGAGGCTGGGGGCGAAGGCGTACTCGAGCGAGAGCGGCGCCGGTTCGCCCTCCCGGGCCTCCGGGAGGTATGCGGCAAGAAAGCGGTCGATGATGACGGGGTGAATCTCGCGGTTGATCGGATGGGGAAGGCCGTGGCGGCGCTCGATCTCGGTGAGGAGACGCTCTGCGAGCAGCAGGCGCTCCTGCTCAAGGGCGACAGAAAGCATCACATATCCCCTCGTCTGCGCGTACCGGCCCTCTCTGGCGCGGCCGGCGTGTGATTGGCGTGGGCGGCACCAGCGCCCGAAAGATCCGATGAAGCGATCGTGGTCCTACCATTGCCGTCGGCCGGCATGCGGCGAAAGAGAAGAAAACCCGAACCACTCCCTCCCCGCCTCCAGGTCCTCGCTGGTGAGTGCGTGCCCACCGTGGATCCACTTGAGCGTGACGTTTGCTCCGGCGTCGGTGAGCAGCGTCGCGAGCGCCTCACTCTCGGGCGGAGGCACCAGCGGATCCACCTGTCCGGCGTTGATCCGCACGGGGATGCCGCCGAGATCGGGCAATGGGTCCGGCACCAGCGGAACCATCGGCCTGATCAGCAGCGCGCCGCTCAGCGTTCCCGGACGCAGCAGGAGAAGGGAGGCCGCGATGTTGGCGCCGTTGGAGAATCCGACCGCGACCGGTCGCCGGCCGCTGAAGCCGTAGGTCCGGCCGGCCGCCTCGACGAAGTCGGCCAGCTCGTCGGTACGGGTGCGGAGGTCGTCCAGGTCGAACACCCCTTCGGCGAGCCGCCGGAAGAAGCGCGGCATGCCGTTCTCCAGCACCTTGCCCCGCGGACTCAGCCGTGCCGCGCCCGGAAGCAGCGACTCGCCGAGCGGCAGGAGATCGCTCTCGTCGCCGCCGGTGCCGTGCAGCAACAGCAGCACCGGCAGACCCGGCGCGCCGGGAAGGAAGCGGTGGACGAAGCCGAGGTCACCGCTCATCCGCTATCTCGGCATCACCGGACCGGAGCCGGCCCCGGTGCGCTCGATGGCGGCCGCGATCTCGGCGAGGTCCTCCCGGGTCAGCTCCACCGAGCCGGCGTCGATCCAGCCGTCCACCTGCTCCGGCGTCCGCGCCCCGACGATGGCTCCGGTGACTCCGGTCCACCTGAGCGTCCAGGCGATCGCGATCTGCGAGACGGTGGCGCCGTGGCGCTCCGCGATGGGGCGCAGCGCATCGCGGAGGGCGAGGTTCCGGAGCAGCCTGGGCGCCTGGAAATCCGGAGACCGCCGGCGCCAGTCGTCCTTTGCCAGCGTCCTCACCCGCTCCTCGTCGAAGCGGTCGGTCAGGAGGCCGGACTGCATGGGGCTGTAGACGATGACGCCGGTGCCGTGGGCGGCGCACCAGGGGATCTCGCGCTCCGCGGCCCGGCGGCGGATGAGGGAGAACGGAGGCTGGAGCGAGTCGACGTGACGGATCGCCTCGCATCGCTGGAGCAGCACCACGTCGAAGTTCGAGACGCCTGCCGCGCGCACCTTGCCCTCCTCCACCAGCCTCGCCATCTCGGCCCAGGAGTCCTCCACCGGGGTGCCGGTCTCGTCGGGCCAGTGGAACTGGTAGAGGTCGATCCGCTCGACCCCGAGCCGGCGAAGCGACGCCTCGCACTCGCGCCGGATGGATTCGGGCCGGAGGACCTGTCTCGGCGGGGCCATCCGGTCGGAGTCGTCCCACACCATGCCGCACTTGGTGAAGACGTACGGCCGCTCCGCGCCGGGGATGTCCTCCAGCGCCTGCCGCACCACTTCCTCCGAGTGGCCCAGACCGTACACCGCGGCGGTGTCGATCCAGTTAATCCCGCGGCTGACCGCGTGCCGGATGGTGGCGATCGACTGCTCGTCGTCCTGCGGCCCCCAGCCGAAGGACCAGTCGCCACCCCCGATCGCCCACGCGCCGAATCCGACCGTGGTGAGCTCCATGTCGGTGATGCCGAGCCGCCGGGTGGTCAACGTCGTATGCATCGGTCCTCCTCGTCCCCTCAATGTATCCCTCACTCCACGCGAACGGTCACCTCGGCCGAGTCGCCGGACATGGTGACGGCGCGGAAGCGGTGGAGCCCCGGCCGAAGGCTCCAGCGCCCCGGAGGGTGGGGACGATCGTCCACCGTCCAGCGGATTCGGTCGTCGCCACCGCGGGCGCCGACCGCCCTGAGCGCGACCGTCGCGTAGCGGGGTTCGACGCCCGGCGAGAGACGGTATACGTCGCCCTCGCGCGGAGAGAGGATCCGGAAGCCGGGGAATGGTCCGCGCACGGACTCCCCGGCTGGGGCGGCGCGCGTCGGCGACGGCATCTCCGACCGCTCCGCCCACTCCGCGTACTCGGCCGGCAGCTCCACACCGCCCCGGCCGTCGTGCCAGCCACAGGTGTCCGACGGCACTCGATTCGGCGCGAACCATTCCCGCGTGAGCGGACAGGCCGGACCCGGTCGCAGGCCGGACAGGCGGCACACGGTCGCCGACACGGCTCCCGACGCCCCGGGATCGGGCAGCGAGCCCGCCGGGTAGCGACGAGCGGTCGCCAGCACCGTGCGATGCAGCAGGGGCCCGGCGCCGCTCACCCCGCTCACCCCGTCCATCGGACGGCCGCTGAAGTTGCCGACCCATACCGCGACGGTGAACCCACCGGTGGCGCCGACCGCCCAGTTGTCCGTGAAATGCCGGCTGGTCCCGGTCTTGGCTGCCACGGGGAAGGGGAAGTCGAGCGGGCTCTCGACCCCGAACCCCGGGATCCGGGCTACGGGATCGGAGAGAATGTCGAGCACCAGGGCGGCGGACCGCTCGGTCGCGAAGCGGCGACCCGGCTCGGGCGCCCGGTCCGGCGCGGTGGCGCGCCAGGTATACGGCCGCCAGACGCCCGAATTCACCAGGCCCCGAAAGCCATTGGCCAGCTCGAGCAGCGTGATGTCGCCGTTGCCGAGCGCCAGCCCCAGTCCGTAGTGATCCGCGCTGCGGCCGAGCGACCCGAAGCCGGCACCGCGAAGCACATGCAGCAGGCTGCCGACTCCCAGATGGCTGGCCAGCTCCACCGCCGGAACGTTGTACGAGCTGGCGAGCGCCTCGCGGGCGCGGACGGGCCCATGGAAGCGTCGGTCGTAGTTCCTCGGTCGATACGGGCCGGTCCCGGTCTGGTACACCCTGGCGATGTCGGGAAGGATGGAGGCGGGAGTCCACCCGCGGTCGAACGCGAGCGCGTAGAGGAACGGCTTGAGGGCCGAGCCGGGCTGGCGCGGACTGAGCACCATGTCCACCTGGCCGGCGGTGTCGGCCCAGAAATCGGGCGAGCCGACCCAGGCGAGGATCTCACCGGTATGGTTGTCGAGCACTACGGCGGCCGCGTGGCGCGCACCCCGGTCGGCCAGCGTCTCCACTGCGTGACCCACCTCGTGCTCCAGCTCGTCCTGGAGAGCGAGATCAAGCGAGGTGCGCCAGGCCCCGTTGGCCGGCGCGCCGGCGCGCTCGGCCCAGCTCAGCACCCGGGTGGTGAAATGCGGCGCGCGGAACGGCCCGGCGCGCCGCCGCTCGAGCACCGGCTCCGAGCGCGCGCGATCGGCAGCCGGCGGCGGTACGAATCCCAGGTGGACCAGCCGGTCGAGCGCCTGGTCGCGCCGCTGCCGTGCGCGGGAGGGTGAGACCAGGGGATTGTCGATCGAGGGTGCGCGTGCCAGCCCGGCGAGCAGCGCCGCCTGGCCGAGACTCAGGTTGTCGGCGCCGGAACCGAAGTAGAGTGCCGCGGCGGCCTCCACGCCTACGGCACCCTGCCCCAGCGGGACCCGGTTCAGGTACTGCTCGAGGATCGCCTGCTTTCCGAGATGCCGCTCCAGCCGCAGCGCCCAGAGCGCCTGTCCCGCCTTGCCGATCCAGGTCCGAGGAGACGGCCGCAGCATCCGCGCGACCTGCATCGTGATCGTCGAGCCGCCCGACACGACGCGTCCCTTCCGCAGATTTGCCCAGGCCGCGCGCACCACTGCGCGGGGGTCCACGCCGGGATGCCGGTAGAACCGGCCGTCCTCGGCGGCGACGAACGCCCCGATCAGATCGGCATCCATGTCGTCCAGATCGAGCCAGCCGGCTCGGCTGCCGTCCGGCGCGCGCGTGGTGCGCAGCTCCCGGCCGAACCGGTCTTCGAGTGTCACCGCCCGGGATCCGACATCGAGCATCCCCGCCGGAAGCGGGCGCCACAGCCACACCGCCAGAGATGCCAGGCCCGCGGCGAGGGCCGCGCCCGCTCCGACGAGGATCCGTCTCACTCCGCGGCGCGTCACCTCGATCACGGTCCGCCTGCCCGGACGGTGAACACGCCGCCGTCGCTCTCGCCGAACACCGCGGGGTTGTACATCTCCTCGGCGTGCGCCGGCGGACGAACGAAGGTGCCGGGCGTGGTCGCGCGCGCGAGATATGTCGCCGTGTAACTCCCGGGCCAGAGCCTCGTGGCCGCGAAGACCACCCGGTCGTCCCGCATCTCCCGGTGATCGAACGGCGACCACCAGCCGGCGTCCCAGCTGCCGTACACCCAGAGAGGCCCCGACTGGTCGCCCGGCTCGCCCGTCGGCTCCACCGACGCGGAGTCGGCGGCGCCCGGGCCGGCGACGCCGCCGACGGTCCGGAGGCTCAGGTCCACCGCTTCCAGTCCCGCGGGAAGCGCGTCGTCCAGGATCACGAAATGGCGCTCGGACGGAACCGTGAGCCGCAGCCTGACGCGGACCAGCTCGCCTTCAGCGACTTCGGTGAGCGGCCGGCCGCTCTCGAAGCTCTCATACCACCGCTCGACCTGGATCCCGCTCTCCTCCGGCCGGACCGGCGCACGCTCGGGAGCGACGGTCGCGGTGAGGAAGTAGAAGACCGGCGCCGCGCTCCGGGCCGTGTCGCCGGCGGTGAGGGTGAGTCGAAGCTTTCGACCGCCCGGCCCGCCGCCGAGCAGCCGCTCGAGCGAGACGCTCTTCTCGCTTGCGGGGCCCAGCGAGGCGATCTCGAAAACCGCGCGCCTGCCCGATGCCACCCGGATCCCGCGGGCCGCGCCGGCTTTCTGCTGTCGCTGGAATTGGGCGAGCGCGGACACCGCTGTGCCCAGATCCTGGGTGTTCCAGTACCAGTCGGCTCCCCTGCCCTGCTGGACCAGCGTCTCGACCATCGGCCCGACCAGCGGATGCGACGGATTCACCGCGAGCGTGGCGCCGAGCAGCCAGGCCATGGGCCGCACCGGCGAGAAGAAGTAGAAGTCGCGCCGGGTCGCCTTCGGCAGCGTGGCGGCGCGCCCTTCGACCTTCACGGCTCGCCAGGCCGGCTCCAGCAGTCGCAGCGCAGCGCTCCGATCTCCGCCGCGCGACAGGACGAGCGCCAGCCGCACGCGATCCTCCCACGCGAGCTGGGCCTGGAGGCGCAGCAGCTCGTTCTCCGCCGGGCGGTCGCGAAGCCCCGCCCGGCTCAGGTAGTCCACCGCCATCACCCGGTCGCTGAGCCGCACGTGGCTGCTGTCGTACCACGCGGCAACCGGCGCGGTGATGGGACCGCGCTCCACCAGCGATCGCTGGAGATAGCCGCCGAGCCGGGCGAGCACGGAGTCGTCCACGGCGAAGCCCGCGCCCTTCGCCTCGAGCAGCACCGCGCCCGCATAGGCGCTCAGCCACGGCGTGGTCCAGTCGCCGGCGCTCCAGAAGCCGATGCCGCCGTCGGGGCGCTGGCGGCGCGCGAGCGTCGCAATCACCCGCTCGAGATCGCGCCGGGCCTGCCACGCGACCGCGGAGTCAGCGCCGAGCTCCGGCCCGGCCCGGTAGAGCGCGAGCAACGGCTCGGCCGCGCTGGTGATCTGCTCGGTGCACCAGTAGGGGTAGATGCGGAGCCGCTCGGCCGCCCCCCGGATCATGGCCAGCGGCGAGGTGCCCAGGCTGAGCCGGAGCGTCGAGCGTGCGGGATCCACGCCGTCAGGCAGGACCAGCTCGGCGGTGGCGGTGTCGTGAAGCACGCCGGCCACGGTGAGGGACCGCGGGTGGTGCGAAGGCCGCACCGGCAGCGTGAGCGCCACGGCGTCGGCGTCGCGGCCGGACCTGGCGCTGAATCGGAAGGCCGCCTGCGAAAGGCTGTCGCCCGCACCCGCCAGGAAATCGAAGCGCACCTCGCGGCCTCGGCCCTGCTCCAGCGCGACCTTCCGGGTGCGACGTCCCTCCAGCCTGGCTCCGCTCGCCCGCGCCTCGACGGTCGCTTCGGCCTTCCCCCCGTCACGGCGGTTGACGACGACTCCGGCCGCGAATCGGTCTCCGTCGCGCAGGAACCGCGGGAGCGCCGGGCGAGCCACGAGCGGGCGCGTCACGAGGAGGGACGACTGCCCGCTGCCGTAGCGATCGCCGGCGGTCACGGCGACGGCCATGACTCGGAAAGTCGTCAGGTTGTCCGGCAGCCGCGCCGAGGCGACGCCGGTGCCGCGCGCGTTGGTGACGAGCGAGCCGAGGAAGAACGCCGTCGTCTGAAAGCGGCTCCGGAGTATGTCGGCCGCGTCCGTGCCGCCACCGCCGCCGGGCGCGCGCTTCCCCTTCTCGCCCTCGGGAACCTGCGGGGTCACCGTGGTGAGCGTGCTGGCGAGGCGCATCCCGAGGCCCCGGGGCCGATAGAGCAGGTCCAGCGGATCGGGAGTCGCGTACCCGGTGAGGGAGAGCACCCCTTCGTCCACGGCCCAGAGCGCGACTTCGCTGCGCTGGCCGGCCCCCGCCTGGTCGCGGACCGCGATCGCGATGCGCGCGGTGTCGCCCGGCCGGTACTCGGCCGCGAGCGGCGCCACCCGGACGGCGAGGCGCTTTCGCTCGGGGGTCACCCGGAGCTCGGCGTAGCCCACCCGGACGGTCGGCCTCCCGGGATCGTCGAGCGGGCCGGGAGGCGCACTCCGGCCCCGTGCCACCACGATCGACACGAACACGTTCGGCGCCATGGCCTCGGTGATCGGCAGCGAGAGCGTCGTAGTCCCGCTCGCGATTCGCAGCCGGCGCTGCTCGATCAGTCCCTCGCGCTCCACCGTGATCCAGGCCTCCGCGCCCGTGAACGGCGAGGCGAACAGGATGGTGGCCGTGTCGCCCACAGCGTAGCGGGTGCGATCGGGCACCACGTCCATCTTGAACTGGCTCTCGTCGTTCCACGGCACCCAGTCGCTTCCGACCGCCCACCGGTAGACACTGGTGGTCACCGGGCGTCCGGCGCCGTCCTCCGCCCGGAAGCTGGCGATGTAGGAGCCGCCGGCCGGCGGGGTGAAGCTGCAGGAGCGCGGATCGCCCGCGCTGGTGACCGAGCATCGCGCCACCGTGTCCGACACCCACTCGCCCACCAGCTCGGCGTATCCCGCCCGCTCGCGCCGCACCTGGTGCCATTCCCGGCGCACTACGACTCCCTGGATCTCGACGCCCTTCACCCGCTCGCCGTCCGGCCGGACCGCGATGACCCCGACGCGCGCCGGCTTGCCCGCCGACCAGAAGTAGCTCTCACCCTCGGGCTTGACGCCGAGGTAGAAAGCCGCCGGATGCACCAGGACCGATGACGACGCCGAGACGGTCTGACGGCTCACGTCGGTGACCGTGACCTCCACCGTGGCGCGGGACGGCCGGCCGCGCTGGGTCTCGCCCAGCCGGAGTCGCAGCCCGAGCCTCCCGTCGGCATCGAGTGTATCGCTACCGCTGGCCGGGATCTGGACCGGAGCCTGGGGCTCCGACAGCTCCTCGTACCACCACCCGCTGTCGCCCAGGAAGAAGCCCTCGGTGCCGGGGATCTCCACCCCGCCATAGAGGAGCGACTCCTGGCGCAGCGTCCAGCGCACCGCAGCGCGGCCCATTGGCGCGCCGAAGAGGTAGCGCGCCTCGACGGCGGCTCCGAGGGAGTCCTGGGCGAAACGGGGGCCGCTGTCGGTGGCGACGTCCACCAGGAATTCCGGGGGCCGGTACTCGGCGACGCGATAGGTCGTTTCCGCGAGATCGGTCCAGCGACCGTCACGACGGAGCTGCGCGACGATCCGATACTGCCCCAGCGCGGCGCCGGCCGGGACCTCGAAGCGCTGCTCGGCGGTCCCGAACGCCGAGAGGGCGACCGTGGTGTCGCGCAGCGTTCCCGTCTCGCCGGTCTCGTCGGCGCGGTCCTGAAAGAGCCAGCGCAGCGAGTCGCCGGGGCTCGGGCGCTCGAGGGCGCCGAGCGGGCCGGTGCGCACGATCGCCTTGGCGAAGAGCGGCTCACCGGGGCGGTAGATCCCGCGCTCGGTGAAGACCGCGGCCGCGGCCGGAAGCCGGTCGCTTCCCCAGGCCGACTGGACCTTGAAACGCCACGGACTCAGATCGGGGTCGTAGTCGCTTATGCCCAGCACCGCGCGGTCGTCGGCCAGAGTGGCCGAGACGTAGCCCTGGAAGCCCGACCACCGCTGCTCGGAGTCCGTGGTATCGGGGGACTGGGGCGCGAACCGGTCGAGCCGCGCCAGACCGGTGGAGTCGGTGCGGGTGCGGGCGAGGACGCGCCCCCTCGCGTCGTGGAGCGTGACCGTGGCGCCGGGGCGAGGGCGCCCGTCTTCGGCACCCGTCACCCAGACGGCGGCGTCCTCCGCGCCTACGCGCGCGTGTACGCCGAGGTCGCTGACCTGGACCAGCGCGATCGGCCGGTAGGTGCGGCTCGCCGAATCGAGTCGCGAGCTGGTGATCTGCACTGCCATCAGCGCCGGGCGCGACCCTTTGCCGGGAGCGGGCGGATCGAGCGGGATACCGTATACCCGCACCCGGTCCCGCTCCCCGCGCACGGCGATCCGGCGTCGGGTCGCGCTTGGAAGGAGCGCGGGCCAGAGCTCGCGCCAGTTCCACTCGCTCCGGGCGAGAAAGGCCGCCTCGAGCGAGTCGGGGATCGGCGCGACCAGCACCTCGAGCGTGTCCACGTTGACGAAGGTGAGCCCGAAGGTGTGCGCGCCGTGCCGCTCGACCAGCGCGCGTCCGGACGGATAGTCGATGGCCGGGGCGTATCCGGTCGTAGCCATGGTGGCGACGGGGTTGCCGGAAAGGCTCTGGCCGAAGGCGTCCGTCAGCGAGCGGTCGGCCAGCACGGCGTATCCCCTGCGCGGCGCGAGCTCGGTCTCCAGCACCCAGTCGGCGCGCACGTCGGATGTGTCGGCGATCGTGAACGTCGTGGCGGGCCGCAGCGAGACCTTCCGGAGCACGTCGGCTCCACGCACCGGCGTGCTGAAGTGCAGGGTCAACGGTCCGGTGGGACAGACGGCGCCACCCCAGCTGCAGCGGGCGCCGACCAGACGGAAAGCTCCGTAGGTGGAGAGGGCCCAGCGCTCGGGCCTGGCGCGGCCCCGCTCGTCGAACGACGCGGGGACCACCAGGTGGCCCTCGCATCCCCGCGGGAGCGGCGACCGCGGCGCGAGGCGCACCACCCGCCGAAGCGGATCGGCGGCGCGGTCGCGGTCCCATCCGCCGGCCTCGCGGAAATCCCAGCGGTCCTCCGCCGTGATCGGCCGCTGCTCGTCGAGCCGGAGCCTGACGACGCCCGGGGCGCGGCACAGCCGGTCGAGCTCCACATAGACCGAGCGGTTCACCACGGACGAGTCCACCGGCGCGTCCACCACCAGGTCGAACCGGGTCTCTGGAGTGAGATACCGACCCCGCTCGGACGGACCGACCGGCGACCCGGCGAGCACCCGCGATCCTCGCACCCGGAAGGAGTGGACGAACGGCGCGGCGAGCCGGCTGCCGTCCATGGCCTCGAAGCGGTCGGAGACCGTGACGGTGAACGAGCGCCCGGCGGTGAGCGGCGCCGCGGGACGGAAGCGGAGCGTCACCGGATCCCGCCAGTCCACCGTCCCCGCGAGTGCCGGCTCGATACGGAAGATCGCCTTGGGATCGACCGTCCGATCGAGCGAGCCCGCTACCGGCCGGTCGAAGGTGATGGTGACAGCGGCGGTCGGGGCGGCGTCTTCCAAGGGGACCACCCGAAGGACCCGCAGCTCACGCGCGGGGTCGGCCACCAACAGCAGGCCTGCGGCGGCCAGCAGCTTGAGTGACGCCGTCTGTGCGGGGGTCATCCAACGAAGATAGTGTAGATATTTCCGCCGGCTTTTCCTTATATTGTGGCTCGCGTGCCAGGTTTGTTCCATTCTGCAAAGATGAGCAGCGCCGAATGTCCCACAGAGGAGGCATGATGCGCAGGTTCGTTCTCGCCCTGGCGGTGGCCGGCTTGGCTGCCGCACCCGAAGCTCAGGCTCAACGTGCAGGCACCTTCGAGGTGGGACTCTTCCCCACGATCGCCTATTTCGACAAGTCCCTGCACCTGGATCAGGCCAAGGCCGGTCCGGGGGCGAGAATCGGCTACTTCCTCACGGATCGCCTCGCCATCGAGGCCGAGGGGTCCTGGGTACCGACCAACGGACAGAACCAGATCGACGTGAAGTACATGCCGTTGCACGCGCGGCTGGTGCTCAACTTCCCGGCCAGCGAGCACGTCGGCGTGCTCATCGGCGGCGGCTACGCCCACAGCCGGATCCGCGAGGGACTGCGCTTCTCCGACCACGGCGTCACCGGCAACGCGGGCGTACGGCTCGGTCTGGGCGACGTGACCTCCATCCGTATCGACACCTACGTGGACTACATCCCGTCGCCGGACAACGGAGTGGGTGACAACTGGAACTGGGGTATTCAGCCCGGGCTCAGCTTCATGCTCGGCGGGCGCTCGGCCGGCCCCCGCGACCGCGACAGCGACGGCGTGCCGGACGACGTGGACCAGTGCAGGAAGACTCCGGCGGGCGACCGGGTGGACGCGAAGGGCTGCACCGTGCAGGACGCGGACGGCGACGGCGTGTTCGACGACGCGGACGCCTGTGCCGATACGCCCGCGGGCGACAGGGTGGACGAAAAGGGCTGCTCCGTGCCCAAGGACGCCGATGGTGACGGCGTGGTCGACGGCTCGGACGCCTGCGCCGACACGCCGAAGGGCGACAAGGTGGACGAGAAGGGCTGCTCACTGCCGAAGGATGCCGACGGCGACGGGGTCAACGACGATGTCGATGCCTGCGCCGACACCCCGGCGGGCGAGCAGGTCGACGCCAAGGGCTGCCCCCTGCCCAAGGACGGCGACGGTGACGGCGTGAACGACCAGGCCGACCGCTGCCCCAGCACCCCGTCGGGCGTCGAGGTCGACGCCGAAGGGTGCCAGGTGCTCTTCCAGCCGACCAAGAAGACCCTGATTCTGGAGGGTGTGAACTTCGAGACCGGCAAGGCCACGCTGACGCCGGAGTCCGAGGCGATCCTCAACGGCGTCGCCGAGTCGCTGGTCGCCAACGACTCGATCCGGGTGCAGGTCACGGGTCACACAGACAACACCGGCAGCCTTGCGGTCAACCGGCGGTTGTCGCGAGCCCGTGCCGATGCGGTCAGATCGTACCTCATCTCACGCGGTGTGGCCGAGGATCGCCTCACGGCCCGGGGATTCGGACCGGATCAGCCGGTCGCATCGAACAAGACCGCCGAAGGCCGGGCGCAGAACCGGCGCGTGGAGCTGATGAGACTGAACTGAGCCCGGGAAGCAGGACACGATAAAGCGCAAAAGGTGAAAAGGGTCGGCTTCCTTTTCACCTTTTGCGCTTCATCGTTCACGCTCTCACGTTCCCCGTATCAAGGGGGCAGCGTCCCTCCGGGCGTGAATCGCCGCTGGACCGCGGCCAGCTGCTCCGGCGAGACCTCGACGTCGGCGTCCTCGCCCAGATACTCCAGCCGGTACATCCGGATCAGCTCGAAGAAGTACGAGATCGCCAGCGGCCCGATCAGAAGTCCCAGCAGCCCGAAGTACCTGAGGCCCATGAACGCGCCGATCACGGTGACGAAGGGGTGGATCTGGGCCCAGCGGCGGAACACCATCGGCCGGATGACGTTGTCCACGTTGCCGACGACGACGATGCCCCAGATGGCCAGTCCGATCCCCGCGCCCCACCGGCCGTCCATCGCCAGGGCGGCGGCTCCCGGTCCCCACACCAGCCCGCTTCCCACCACTGGCAGAATGGCGAACACCACGGTCACAACGCCCCAGAAGAACGGGTTCGAGAGACCCACCACCCAGAACGCCAGGCCCACCAGGAGTCCCTGCACGCCCGCGGTGACGCCGGTCCCGACGATGGTGGAGACCGTGACGTCGCCGAACCGCCGGCGCAGGATCTCCGCGCTCGCCGCCGAGAACGGGATGAACGGCCGGACCGTCCTCCACGTGGCGGCCGGCTCGACCAGCAGGTAATAGAGGCCGAAGAAGGCGATGGTGAGCTGGATGCCGGCTCGGGTCGCGGTGCCGATGAGTCCCAGCGCGCTGGTGCCGATGAAGGAGACGATCTGGGACCCGATCTGCTCCAGTTGGGCGCCGATCTGATAGGGACCGACGCGGATCCGGCTGATCCTGGCGAGGAGCGGGCTCCGGATCACCCCCGTGGCCATGTCCTGGGCCTCTGCGGCGACCAGGCCCACCAGCGACACGCCCGGGCCCAGAATCAGCACGAGGCCGAGCAGCACGACCAGGCCCGCCGCCACCCTGGCCGGCACCCAGCGGGTGAGCCATCGGTGGACCGGCGCCAGGATGACATAGAGGACTGGAGCACCGATGAGCCCGGTGCTGAACGGCCACAGGGCATAGAGCAGCGCGAGTCCGAGAACCACCACCAGCCAGACGGCGCGCTGCCTCTCCGTGTCCAGAAAAGGCATCCGAAAAGAGTATGCCGCAAAGGCTTCCGCCGCCAGCGGCCGTCGGAGGTACGCTCTTGCCCCCGCCGCATCCGGCCGCGAGATTGGCAATCTCCCCCTTCGCCCTGGCAGGCCGACCGGTATGACCCTGACGGACCCCCGCCTCGCTCACGGAAGTTTGCCCCTGCTCATCTGGACGGCCCGTCCCGATGGGTGGTGCGATTACATGAACGAGCGCTGGAGCGCATTCACCGGCCGGCCCACGGCCGAGATGCTCGGTTGGGCCTGGCTCGACCTCGTGCATCCCGAGGACCGGGCGCGGGTGGAGGCCGAGTATGCCGGCTCGGTGGCTTCCCGCGGCGTCGTGCGGCTCGAGTTCCGCATGCTGCATCGGAGCGGGGAGTACCACTGGGTCCTGGGCACCGGCGAGCCCTGCTACGCGGAGGACGGCGGGTTCCTCGGCTACAGCGGCTGTACCACCGACGTGACCGACCGGCGGGCGCTGGAGGACCGGCTCGCGCAACTCGGCCGGACCGCCGAGATCGCGCAGCTCGCCGGCGGCATCGCCCACGACTTCAACAATCTCATCACCGGCATCCTGGGTCACGTCACCCTGCTCCTGGACGAGAGCTCACTCTCGCTGGAGGCGAGGGAGGATCTCTCCCAGATCCGGCAGGCCGCCGACCGCGCCGCCACGCTGTCTCGCCAGCTCCTCGCCTTCAGCCGGCGGCCCCATCTGGCCCCGCGCTCGATCGACCTGAATCAGCTCCTGTCGGCGACCGTGGGCACGCTGCGCCGGCTGGTGGGCACGCCGGTGGAGGTGGCGTACGACCCGGCGGACGGGCTGCAGCCGGTGCTCGCCGACCCCGGGCAGCTCGAGCAGATCCTGCTTCAGCTCGGCACCCACGCACGGGCCTCGATGCCCGACGGCGGCCGGCTCACCATTCGCACCGGCGAGGCGCAGGTGGACGAGGCACTCGCGGCGGGTGGGCCCGGGCTGCGGCCGGGCTCGTACGTCACGCTCGAGGTCAGCGACACCGGGCCCGAGCGGGGACCGGAGGAGCTCGCCCGGCTGTTCGACCCGCCGTCGGGGGCTCCCGCCGGGAGCCAGGCCTGGGACCTGCCGGGGGTGGCGGGCATGGTCCGGCAGAGCGGCGGTCACGTCACGGCTGCCGGCGCGCCCGGCGGGGGGACGACGGTCACCCTCTATCTGCCGTCGCTTCCTGGGGCGGCGGCAGGGGCGAGCGAGCCCGAGCAGGGCGCGCCGGAGGGAAGCGAGACGATTCTCCTGGTGGAAGACGAAGCTCAGGTGCGCGACGTCGGGCGCCGGGCGCTGGGACGCGCCGGGTACACCGTCCTCGTCGCGAGCGATGCGGAGACCGCGATCGGCCTGGCGGACCGGCACCCGGGGCACATCCACCTGCTGGTGACGGACGTGGCCTTGCCGGGCGTCAGCGGGCGGGAGCTGGCCGCGCGGCTGTCGATCCACCGGCCTGCCATCAAGGTGCTCTACGTCTCGGGCACCAGCCACGGGGCCATCGCCCGCCACCGGATGCTCGAGCCGGGAATCGAGTTCCTGGAGAAACCCTTCTCACTCGACGGTTTGCTGCGGAAGGTCCGCCAGATCCTCGGCGCCGACCTCTCCGCCGAGGATCCGGCCCCATGGGCGCCGCGCTCGTTGGTCTGATCGCCGGCATCCCGCCGGAGCGACTCGCCCTCGCCGCCGCGGTGGCGGGGCTGCTGGCGATCCTGCTCCTGGTGCTGCTCGGAGTTCAGATCGGCAAGCGCCGCCGGGCGCAGCAGGCCGCGGCGGAGGCGCGAGGCCACCTCCGCACCGTGACCGCCTCGATGCGCGAGGGCGTGGTGGCCTACGACATGAAGCTCCAGCTCAACTTCGTGAACCCGGCCTTCGAGCGGCTCACCGGGTATCCCGAGGAGGATCTCCGCGACCAGGAATTCCTCCAGTACGTCCATCCCGACGACCGGCCCGCCCTCGCCGCCGAGTGGGAGCGGCTGGCGCAAGGCGGCTCGCTGCGCGACCAGGAGTACCGGGTGGTCACCCGCACCGGGCAGGAGCGCTGGTCCTCCAGCTCCTGGGAGCCGCTGCGCGACGACACCGGACGCCAGATCGGCTACCTGGGCACCGAGTTCGACATCACCGAGCGCAAGCTGGCCGAGGAGGCCATGCGTCTCGACACCGAGCTGTTCCAGGCGATGATCGAGGTCCAGCAGGCGGTGGCCGCCGCCGGGCTCGACTCCCAGACGGTGATGCGGGTGATCGCGGATCGCGGCATGCGGCTCACCGGCGCGACCGGGGCCGTGATCGAGGTCATCGAAGGCGACGAGGTCGTCCCCCAGGTCCACATCGGCGCCAGCGCGCCCCGGCTCCGGCTGGCCGACAGTCTCTCCGGCCTCTGCGTGCGCACCGGCGAGCTGCAGCGCTCCGACGACGTGTTCACCGATCCCAACATCGGGCACGATGCCTATCGCGAGCTGGGCATCCGCTCGCTGCTCGCCGTTCCCCTGACGGACGAGCAGCGCATCCTCGGCGTGCTCAAGGTGGTCTCCAACCGGCCCAGTGCCTTCACCGACCGGGACGCCAAAGCGGTTCGGCTTCTGGGCGGGCTCATGGGCGCGGCGCTGGGTCACGCCGCCGCCTACGAGAGCCGGCAGCTGCGGCTGGAGGAGCGGACCCGCTCCCTTCAGGAGAGCGAGCAGCGCTTCAAGCAGCTGGTGGACGTCGCGCAGGAAGGGATCTGGGTGGCGGACGACCGCGGCGTGATCACCTATGTGAACCAGCGGATGGCCGAGCTGCTGGGCTACCAGAACGGCGCCATGCTGGGCCGCCGGGTGTACGACTTCATCGACCCCGCTTCCCGCGCGGGGGCACAGCGGACGCTGGCCCGCCCTTCCGCATCGGGCGCCCAGAGCCGCGATCTCCGCTTCCTGCGCCGGGACGGCGGCGAGCTGTGGGGACTGGTGTCGGCCAGCCCGATCGTGAGCCGCGACGGCGGGCTGATGGGCACGGTCGGCATGGTCACCGACATCACCGAGCGGCGGCAGGCGGAGGATCGCCTGCGGCGCTCGGCCGAGCGGCTGGCGATCCTCCATGACATGGGCCAGGCGATCCTCGCCGCCCGCTCGCCGGCGGAGATCGGGCGCGCGGCCCTGGGCCGGATCCGGCGGATGGTGCCGTGCCAGCGATGCTCGATCGTCCTCTTCGATTTCATCAAGGGGCAGGCGCACCCCGTGGCCGGCTTCGCCGGCCCCGCCCCCATGTCCACCGCGCCGATCCCGCTCGACACGCTCTCGCCGGGCGAGGTGCTCCGCCGCGGTACGGTGCGCTACGTGGAAGACATCGCCACGATGGAGGCGCCCCCGCCGATCTTCCGCCAGCTCCTGGAGGACGGCCTGCACAGCGTGCTCTCGGTGCCGCTGCTGGCGGACGGCGAGGCCATCGGCGAGGTGAATCTCGGCTCCACCGACGTCGCCGCGTTCGAGTCGGAGCATCGGGACATCGCGCTCGAGGTCGCGGCCCCGCTCGCCATCGCCATCCAGCATGCCCGCCTGCGCGAGGAGCTGGCCCACAAGAGCACCGAGCTGGAGCGGCGCATGGCCGAGCGAGGCGCCGCCCTGCGCGCGGCGACCGCCGAGCTGGAGACGCTGCTCTACTCCGTCTCCCACGACCTGCGCGCGCCGGTCCGGCACATCGGCGGGTTCGCCGAGCTGCTGCTCGAGGACGGAGGGTCCGGCCTCGACCCGGCGGTGCGCCACTACGCCACGCGCATCCGAGAGGGCGCCTCGCGCATGGGCGGGATGCTGGACGATCTGGTGCAGCTCAGCCGGCTCGGCCGGCAGGACATGCTCCGCCGGCCCGTGGATTTCAACACGCTGGTCGAGGACGTGGTGAGCCTGATCCAGTCCGAGAGCGAGGACCGGGTGATCGACTGGGTCATCGAGCCGCTGCCGATGCTGGAGTGCGACCCGGCGCTCGCCAAGGTCGCGATGGTGAACCTCGTCTCCAACGCGGTGAAGTTCACCCGCACCCGCGGCCGCGCGACCATCCGGATCAGACCGGTGCGGGCCGACGAACAGGACGGGATCGCGGTCCAGGACAACGGAGTGGGCTTCAAGATGGCGTACGCCGGGAAGCTTTTCGGCCTCTTCCAGCGGCTGCACCGCTCGGACGAGTTCGAGGGCAGCGGCGCGGGCCTCACCTTCGTGCAGCGCATCGCGCAGCGGCACGGAGGCAGGGTCTGGGCCGAGTCGGAGCTGGACGAGGGCGCGACCTTCTACATCACCTTCGGCGGTCCCGACGTGCGCCATGCTTCCTGACGAGACCGATGTCCTCCTGGTGCAGGACAATCCGCTCGAGGTGGAGCTCACCCTGCGGCCCCTGCGCGACCTCGATCCGGCCTGCCGCATCGGCGTGGCCCGGGACGGTGAGGAGGCCCTCGACTACCTGCTGGGCCGCGGCGCCTTTCGCCACCGCCTCGGGGCCGCCCCGCCCCGGCTCGTGCTGCTCGATCTCAAGCTGCCGCGGGTGGACGGCGTCGAGGTGCTGCGCGCCCTGCGCTCCAGCCCCCGGGCCAGCGCCGCACCCGTCGTGATGCTGGTGCCCTCGGCCGAGCCGCGGGAGCTGGCCCAGTGCTACCAGGTCGGAGCCAACAGCTGCGTCCAGAAGCCGGTAGATTTCGGCGTCTTCTATCAGACCATTCAGATGGTGGGGAGATACTGGCTGGGTCAGAACCTGACGCCGCCGCTGGCAGGGGCGCAGCGCTGACACTTTCGACCCCCTCCCGCCGTCCTGCTGTTCCAATCACCGGCAATGCAGACCCGACCACCACAGGACCCCATCCGTGCCCATCCGATTCTCGCGCGTCGCCCCACCACAGCTCCTTCTGATCGCCGCCCCGCTGCTCGCGGGTGCCGCCGCGCCGGTCGCCGCGCAGGGTGTCTCGCCGGGCGCCGCGATCGACATCCCGTTCGAGCGCCACGTGCTGCCGAACGGGCTCACGCTCATCATCCACGAGGACCACAAGGCCCCGATCGTCGCGGTGAACGTGTGGTATCACGTCGGATCCAAGAACGAGCGGCCCGGCCGCACCGGGTTCGCCCACCTCTTCGAGCACCTGATGTTCAACGGCAGCGAAAACCACGACAAGGAGTACTTCGGCCCGCTTCAGCAGGTGGGCGTGACGGACATCAACGGCACCACCAACCAGGACCGGACCAACTACTTCCAGAACGTCCCGATCAACGCGCTCGACCTGGTGCTCTGGCTCGAGTCGGACCGAATGGGACACCTGCTCGGCGCGATCACCCAGGCCAAGCTCGACGAGCAGCGCGGTGTGGTGCAGAACGAGAAGCGCCAAGGGGAGGACGCTCCCTACGGACGGGTGTGGGACTTCCTCAATCCCCGTCTGTACCCGCCCAACCACCCCTACTCCTGGAGCGTGATCGGCTCCATGGAGGACCTCGACGCCGCGAAGCTGGAGGACGTCAAGGAGTGGTTCCAGACGCACTACGGCGCAGCGAACGCCGTGCTGGTTGTGGCCGGCGACGTGAAGCCCGCCGACGTGAAAGCCAGGGTCGAGAAGTATTTCGGCGACATTCCCGCGGGGCCTCCGACCACGCGCCAGGAGCAGTGGGTGGCCCAGCGCAGCGGGAGCCAGCGCGGCATCATGTACGACCGGGTGCCGCAGCCTCGGGTGTACAAGGTGTGGAACGTCCCCGGCTGGGGGACGGCGGACGCCGAGCGGCTCGGCCTGGTCGGCGAGCTGCTGTCGACCGGCAAGTCCTCGCGGCTGTACAAGCGGCTGGTCTACGACGAGCAGATCGCCACCGACGTGAACGCCTACACCGATCCACGCGAGATCGCGGGCCTCTTCGTCATCCAGGCGACGGTCAGACCCGGCGGCGATCCGGCCAAGGTCGAGCGGGCTATCGACCAGGAGCTGGCGCGCTTCCTCGCCGAAGGGCCGACGCCCGCCGAGCTGCAGCGGGTGAAGACGGGCTTCCGGGCGAAGTTCGTGCGCGGCGTCGAGCGGATCGGCGGCTTCGGCGGCAAGTCGGACGTGCTCGCGAAGGGCGAGGTCTTCGCGGGCCGGGCGGACTTCTACAAGACGCGGCTCCAGCGGGTGGCGGGCACGACGGCGGCGCAGATCCGGAGCGTGTCGGACCGGTGGCTCTCCGGCGGCGACTACACGCTGGAGGTCCTCCCTCATGGCGAGTACCAGGTGGCCGAGCGCGGCGCCGACCGCTCCAGGCTGCCCGAGATCGGCACCCCACCGGAGGCGAGGTTCCCCAGCTTCGAGCGGGCCACGCTGCCGAACGGCCTCCAGATCGTGCTCGCGAGGGACACCGCGATCCCGCAGGTGCGGCTCAGCCTGCTGCTCGACGCCGGCTACGCCGCCGACCAGTTCGGCGTTCCCGGCACGGCGAGCCTCACGATGGCGATGCTCGACGAGGGGACCCGGACCCGAACCTCGATCGGCATCAGCGACGAGCTCGCCGCGCTGGGCGCGAACCTGTATACCGGCTCGGGGCTCGACATGTCGTCGGTGACGCTGGAGGCGCTCGGGGACAAGCTCGACCCCTCCCTCGCGGTCTACGCCGACGTGGTGCTCAATCCATCCTTTCCCCGGACCGACTTCGAGCGGCTCAAGCGGCAGCGGCTGGCCCAGATCCAGCAGGAAAAGGCCGATCCGGTAGGCATGGCGCTGCGCGTCTTCCCCGGCCTCCTCTACGGCGCGGGGCACGCCTACAGCAATCCATGGACCGGGTCGGGCACCGAGGAATCCACCAGCCGCATCTCGCGCGACGACCTGATCGAGTTCCATCGCACCTGGTTCAAGCCCAACAACGCGACATTGATCGTGGTTGGCGCCACCACCATGGCGGAGATCCGACCCAGGCTGCAGCGAGCCTTCGCCGGCTGGACCAGGGGCGACGTGCCGGTGAAGAACATCGGGAAGGTCGAGCAGCAGCCACGCTCCACCGTCTACCTGCTCGACCGTCCCGAGGCCACCCAGTCGCTGATCCTGGTCGGGAACGTCGCGCCCCCCAAGGCGAATCCCGACGAGCCGGCGATCGAGGTGATGAACCTCGTGCTCGGCGGCTCGTTCACCTCCAGGGTGAACATGAATCTTCGCGAGGACAAGCACTGGTCGTACGGCGCCTTCACCTTCTTCCGCGACGCGAAGGGACAGCGGCCGTTCGTCACCTACGCGCCGGTGCAGACCGACAAGACGAAGGAGGCGCTGGTCGAGCTCCAGAAGGAGCTGCGCGGCATACTGACCGACCGGCCGCCCACCGCCGAGGAGCTGGCCAGCGCCAAGTCCGAGCTCACCCTCACGCTGCCCGGCACCTGGGAGACGATGGAGGCTGTCGGCGGCACCCTGGCGGACATCGTCACCTTCGGTCTCGACGACCGCTACTACGACACCTACGGCGACAAGGTGCGGGCGCAGACCGTCGCCTCGGTCGGGGCCGCGGCGAAGGCGGTGATCCATCCCGACAACCTGGTCTGGGTCGTGGTGGGCGACCGGTCGAAGATCGAGGCCGGGATCCGGGAGCTGAAGCTGGGAGAGATCAGGCTCATCGATGCCGATGGGAAGCCGTTGGGCGCCTCGTGAGCGGCCGATGGCCGATGCTGCTGCTGGCCGCGGCGCTCCTGGTTCCCCATGAGGCGGCGGCCCAGCGGCGCGGCCGCGGCGTGTTCAGCGGACCGCTGCAGGCCGGGCCGCGCGTGGGCCGGGATTTCAAGAACAAGGCCTGGAGCGTGGGAGCACAGCTCGCCGCGCCAGTCGGACGCAACCTGGAGCTGCGGCCGAGCGGCGATCTCTTCTTCCCCCGCGACGACGGCATGGGATGGCAGCTCAACGGCGACGCCGCGATCCGGTTCGGAGAGGGCGGCGGGCTCTATGGCGGCGGCGGGATCGCCCTGGTGCACCCGGATGACTCGGACGTCGAAACCGGCTACAATGTCTTTTTCGGCCTGAGCGCCGCGGCGCCGGCCCAGCGGACCAAGGGATTCGTGGAGCTCCGCTGGACCTTCGTGAACGACACCAGCCCGTTCCGCCTGGCGCTCGGCTTCCTCTCTCGGCTGTGACTAGGAGTCTCTCATGAATACCAGCAGCGCCACTGCGACCTGGGAAGGTGGGCTTCGGGCCGGCCAGGGCCAGTTCAAGGGCAAGTCGGGGATGATCCAGGGCACCTATTCCTTCCCCACCCGGTTCGAGGGGGCGAAAGGCACCAATCCCGAGGAGCTGATCGCGGCGGCACACGCCTCCTGCCTGAGCATGGCGCTCAGCGCCGGACTGGAGCAGGCGGGCACACCGCCCACCCGCATCACCACCACCGCCTCCGCCACGATCGACAAGGTGGGTGACGGATTCAGGATCACCCGCATGCGGCTCGAGGTGCGCGGCGAGGTCCCGGGGATGGACCAGGCGTCGTTCGCCAAGGCAGCGGAAGCGGCCAAGGAGGGCTGCCCCGTCTCCCAGGCGCTGAAGGGGAACGTGCCCTTCGAGCTCGACGCGAGGCTGGCATAGATCCGATCTGCCACACGCTGGTCGGCGCCGGGCTGGCCCGCAGCGGGCTGGCCAGGCGGACGGCGCTGGGCACCGCGACGCTGCTGATCGGGGCCAACCTGCCCGACGTGGACGCAGCGGCGTACTTCTGGGGACCGGCGGCGGATCTCGCCTTCCGCCGCGGCTGGACCCACGGAATCCTGGCGCTGGCGCTCTGGCCGTTCGCACTCACCGGGGGCATGGTGCTGCTCGACCGCGCGGTCCGGCGAGCCCGCCGCTCGGCGTTCCCCTCGGCCGTCTCGCCGCCGCAGCTGCTGCTCCTCTCGTCCATCGCCATCCTGTCGCACCCGCTCCTCGACACCCTGAACACCTATGGCGTGCGATGGCTCATGCCGTTCAGCGGGCGCTGGTTCTACGGCGACACGCTGTTCATCGTCGACCCCTGGCTGTGGCTCGCGCTGGGCCTCGGCGTGGCCCTCGGTCGGGGCCCGCGTGGCAGCCCCCGGCCGGCCCGGATGGCGCTCATGGTCTCGGTGGCATACGTCGTGGCCATGGCGGCTTCGACGCTCGCGGCCCGCCGCATCGCCGGTGCCGAGCTCGCCCGGATCTCGGGCCAGCCGGTGGGAAGACTCATGGTCTCACCGCTTCCGGTGAGCCCGCTGGTGCGAAGGGTGGTGGCCCGGCAGGGCGAGGGCTATCGGACGGCGGAGTTTCGCTGGCTTTCGGTGCCGCACCTGAGCCCGGCGTCGGTCCGGCCATTTCCCTCGGGCCCGACGGACCATCCGGCCGTTCGCCGGGCGGCGGCGACGACGCCCGGACGGCGATTTCTCGGCTGGGCTCGATTTCCCGTCTATCGCGTGGAGCCGGACGGCGCCGGGGGATTCGTGGTTCACATCATCGATCTGCGCTACGCGGACCGGCCGGGTGCGCGGTTCGGCTCCGTGTCCATCCCGGTGTCCGGCGAACCTCAGTTCGAGGTCACCGAATAGCGGAACAGCACGTCCTCCACGAACTCCGCGGTCACCTGGCCGTCCCCGAACCGGTAGGTGCGGGTGATGACCTGCAGCTTCCCTTCCGCGCGCTCGGAGCTCTGGAGCGGCTCGCCGAGCTCCCCTTCGACTTCCGTGAGGGTCATGCCCTTCCGCGGCAGGCCGCGGCCCGGCGCCGGGGCCGCACCGACATTCCGGCTCGTGCCCGCACCGGGGGTGTTGCTCACGGTCGCATCGACCGGCAGCGCGGCGAACGTGACGTATTCGGCGAGGCTCGCCTCGAGGCCCTTGGGGGTGAGGGCATGATCGGGGAGACGGTCGCGGAACCGCACGTTGAATCGTGAGCCGCCTTCCAGTCGCCGCTGCCGTATGTTCTGCTTCTTCTGCTCTTCGGCATCGGCCACCTCGGCGCGGTTCCGGGAGTCCTCCCGCTCGCGGGCGTTCTGGAGATCGTCCAGCTCCTCCTTGAGCGCGCGGCGCTTCACAGGGTCTTTCTCGCCCTTGAGCTCGGCTTCGAGGTTCTTCTCCCGCTTGCTCTTTGCGGCAGCGGGCACGCTCACGGTACTGGAAGTCTCGTCACTCATCGTGCCGTATCCGCCCCCGTCGAGCTGGAACTCGATGTGCTTCGACTTGACCCGGATCTTGGTGATCATCGCGTCGTCGCCCGCTCGGATGGCCGTGCCGTGGTCCTTCAGCCGGGAGGCGTAGCGGGGATAGTCCAGCGGCCGATCGGTGCCGGGGTAGATGTCGACACCCTCCTCGGTCCCGGGCATCGCGATCTTGAGTGTCACCCGCTTGCCCTCGAAGTACTGCTTCAGCTCGGCCTCGGACTGGGCCGAGAGCGGCGCTGCCGTCACCGCGAGCGCGAGCAGCGCCATACGCCAGGAGGCGATCATCGAATCCTCCGCCGGTAACCGGCGGCTCGGGGTTGCAGGTTGGTAGGACCGCAAAGGTATCGTGGCATCGCCAGCCATGGGAGGGATCCGCTGGGTGAGCGGTGGCGGCATCGTATTGTCATGAGGTGGCGGCACCATTGTCACGAGGGGTGGCGGCACCGCATTGCCATGCCGGGAGGAATGGGATACTGTATTCAACATCTCAAATATTGGATTCTGAATGCGGACAGCCATCGAGCGCACACCCTTGGGCGAGCAGGTGTACCGGCAGATACTGCAACGGATTCAGGCCGGCGCTATTCCCGCCGGCTCCAAGGTCCAGGACGCCGCGATTGCCGCCGAGCTCGGTGTCAGTCGCACCCCGGTACGGGAAGCCATGCTTCGCCTCTCGAGAGAAGGCCTCCTTTCGGCCGATGCCGGACGAGGATTCCGGCTGGCGCCGCTCGACCGGGCGGAGCTGCGGGACATCGGCTCCATCCTGGCGGCGCTGGAGCCTCTCGCTCTGGACCAGTCGTCCGCTCCTGCCCCTGAAAGGCTCGACCGCCTGGCCGGTGTCGTCCGGCGACTGGAGCAGACCCGGGGCGACATAGCCGGCTGCGTAGAGCTCGACTATGAGTTCCATCGGGTCCTCCTGGAGGGCTGCCCCAACCGCCGTCTGCTCGACCTGGTGGACACCCTGCGCCGCGGGCTGAGGCGCTACCTGCACCACTACCTCGAGCGAGGCGGGCGCGTGAGTCTCTCGAGTGTGCAGCATTCCAGGATCGCCGAGGCGCTTCGGAAGGGAGACGGGCCCGCCGCCCGGGAGCTCCTCGAGCGAAAGTGGCGTCGCGGCATCACGGAGATCGAGAGCACGCTCCAATGAGCCGGCCCCCCGATCCAGCAGCGCTCGCCCGCTGGCGGGCCGACACGCCGGGCTGCGAGCGCCTGGTTCATCTCAACAACGCCGGTGCGGCGCTGACTCCCTCTGCGGTGCGTGAGGCCATTGCCGGGCACCTCGCACTCGAGAGCGAGATCGGCGGCTACGAGGCGGCGGATGCCCGCGCGGAGGCGCTGCACGAAGCCTACGCCGCGCTGGCGCGGCTGCTCGGGACGTCTCCGGCGAACGTGGCGCTGCAGCAGAACTCCACCGTGGCCTTTACCCAGGCCTTCGCGGCCTTCGACCTGGGCCCGGGTGACGTCATCCTCACGAGCCGGGCGGATTACGCCTCCAACCAGATCCTGTACCTGTCCCTCGCACGCCGGCGGGGCGTCGAGATCGTGCGCGCCCCGGACGCTCCGGAGGGCGGGATCGATCTCCAGGCGGTGCGTGAGCTGGCGACCAGGCGTCGTCCCACCCTGCTCGCTCTCACCTGGGTTCCCACCAACTCCGGACTGGTGCAGCCCGCGGAGGCCGTCGGCGAGATCTGCCGCGACGCGGCGGTGCCGTACATCCTGGATGCCTGCCAGGCAGTGGGGCAGATGCCGGTGGATGTGGGCCGGCTTCACTGCGACTACCTCGCCGGCACGGGGCGGAAGTTTCTCCGGGGGCCTCGCGGCATGGGATTTCTCTACGTCTCGGACCGCGAGCTCGCCCGGGGCGCGTACCCGCTGACGGTGGACATGCACGGCGCGACCTGGAGCGACCCCGACGAGTTCGAGCTCACGCCCGACGCACGGCGCTTCGAGAGCTGGGAGCTCGGGCACGCGCTGGCGCTGGGACTGGGCGCCGCGGCCGCGTACGCCCTGGACGTGGGCGACGAGATCGCCCGGGAGCGGAGCTGGGCGCTGGCGCGCTACGCCCGCGAGCGGCTGGCGGCCATCGATGGCGTGAGGGTGCTGGATCGCGGACCTGCGCTCTGCGCGATCGCGACGGCGGAGCTGGCGGGACGACCGGCGGACGCGGTCAAGCTGGCGCTGCGCGAGCGGAGGATCAACACCAGCTCCTCCGGGCGTGAGGACGCCGTGATCGACATGGACCAGAAGCGGGCTGCCTCCGCCCTGCGCATCTCACCGCACTACTACAACACCGCGGAGGAGATCGACCGCGCCATCGCCGCGCTGGCCGACGTGCTGGAGCGCATCGAGCCTACCCGCGACGTTTGAGCAGCGGCTCGAGCACCTCCCAGACGGTTTCGGCCATGCGCTTCTGCCCCTCGGCCGTCGGGTGGATCATGTCGGCCTGGTTGAGCGCCGGGCGCCCGGCCACGCCGTCGAGGAGAAAGGGCACCAGCGGCAGATCGTTCTTCCGCGCCAGCTCGGGGTAGACCCGATCGAAGCGGCGCGCATAGTCGGAGCCGAGGTTCGGTGGAGCCCGCATGCCCACCAGCACGATGGCCGGCTTCGGCGAGAGCCGTTCGGCCTCGTCGATGATCGCCTGGATGTTGGAGCGGAGGGAGTCCACCTCGAGTCCTCGAAGGCCGTCGTTGGCTCCGGTCTCGACCACCAGCACCGCCGCCGGCTCGCGCAGCACCCAATCGATCCTCCGGCGCGCGCCCGCCGACGTCTCGCCGCTCACGCCGACGTTCACCGTCTCGAAGGGCAGTCCCTCGGCATCGAGCCTCCGCTGAATGAGCGCGGGGTAGGCCTGGGACGGATCGAGGCCGAGACCCGCAGTGAGACTGGTGCCGAGGAACACGATCCGGCCGCGCTCGCCCGCGGGGGGCGGCGGCGCGTCGCCGGTCGCCGGCGCCCGCTGCTCCACGCCGCAGCTCGCGAGCGCCAGCGCGAGCAGCGGACCTCGCCATCCGTACCTTGATATCATTCAGACCATGCTCCGATGCGAATCGCTGACCAAGACCTACCGCTCCGCGGGCCGTGAGCTCACGGTGCTGAACGATATCACCTTCTCGGTGGAGCAAGGCGGCTTCGCCGCCATCGTGGGGCCCTCGGGAAGCGGCAAGACGACGCTCCTCGGCCTGCTGGCCGGACTGGATCTTCCGACGGCCGGCACCGTGCACCTGGACGGGCAGGAGCTGGGCGCGCTCGGCGAGGACGCCCGGGCCCGGATGCGGGGCGAGAAGATCGGGTTCGTCTTCCAGTCCTTTCAGCTCATTCCGACGCTCACGGCCAGAGAAAACGTCCAGGTGCCGCTGGAGCTCCGGGGCGAGGACGCCGACGGCCGGGCCGCCGAGCTGCTGGCTCGAGTCGGCCTGGCCGATCGGGGACACCACTACCCGGCCCAGCTCTCGGGCGGCGAGCAGCAGCGCGTCGCGCTGGCGCGTGCCTTCAGCACCCGTCCCAGCGTCCTCTTCGCCGACGAGCCCACCGGCAATCTCGACGCCGCCACCGGCGCAGGGATCATCGATCTGATGGTGGAGCTCAACCGCGACCTCGGCACCACCCTGGTTCTGGTGACCCACGATCTCGATCTGGCCGCCCGGGCCCGGCGCACCATCCGGCTGGCCGATGGGCGCCTCGCGGCCGACAGCGCCGCGTGACCTCGCTCGGCTTCGTCGCTCGGATGGCGGCGCGCGAGGTGCGCGCCGCTCCCCGGCGCCTGCTGCTCCTCACGACTTCCGTGGCGGTGGGGGTCGCCGCCCTGGTGGCGATCAACTCCTTCACCGCGAACCTGCGCGACTCGGTGCGGCGGCAGGCCCAGGCGCTGCTCGGCGCCGATCTCTCGCTGGAGAGCCGTCAACCCCTGCCGGCGAGCGCCGGAAGGCTGATCGACTCGCTGGTCGCCCGGGGCGCGCGCGAGGCCAGGGTCACCAACTTCTCCGCCATGGCGTACGTGCCGCGCACCGACGGGACCCGGCTGGTTCAGGTCGCGGCGATACGAGGCGGGTACCCTTTCTATGGCGAGATCCGCACCGAGCCGGCGGGGGCGTGGAGCGAGCTGCAGCAGGGGCGCCACGTGGTGGCGGATCCTTCGCTGCTCACCGCGCTCCGCGCCCGGGTGGGGGACACCCTCGCCCTCGGCGAGGCGCGCTTCGTCATCAGCGGCACGGTGGCCAGCGCGCCCGGCAACGTCGGGCTTCGCGCCGCGTTCGGACCCCGCGTCTTCCTTCCCGCGCGGTACCTCGAGGAGACTCGGCTGCTCGGCTTCGGCGCCCGTGCTGAGTACGAGGCATATCTGCGATTGCCCGAGGGCGTCTCCGCGCAGGCGGTCGCCGAGCGGCACCGGATCGGACTGCAGGGCGAGCGGGTGCGGCTCCGCACCGTCGCGGACGACCGCGAGCGGCTCAACGAGACGCTCTCGCGCCTCACCGGATATCTCGGACTGGTGGCGCTGGTCGCCCTCTTGCTCGGCGGCATAGGCGTGGCGAGCGCGGTCGTGGTGTTCGTGCGGCAGCGGATGGAAAGTATCGCCGTGCTCCGCTGCCTCGGCGCGACCGGCGGGCGGGTGCTGGCGGTCTACGGCCTGGAGGCGGCCGCGATGGCGCTGGCCGGAAGCGTGGCGGGCGCCGTGGCGGGCGTCGGGTTTCAGCAGGCGCTGCCCGGCCTGCTGGCCGATCTGCTGCCGGTGGACGTGGAGACCTCGGTGGCGTGGCCCGCCATCCTCCTGGGCGTCGGGATGGGTCTCTGGGTGGCGATGGTGTTCGCGCTCTTTCCACTCCTCTCGGTCCGCCGGGTCCCGCCGCTCGCGGCACTGCGGCGCGACTACGAGGTCGAGTCTCGCCCGCGGGATCCCTGGCGCTGGGTCGTCGCCGCCGCGCTCGCCGCCAGTACCGTTGCCCTGGCGGCGCTCCAGGTGGGGAGCCTGCGCCAGGGCGGCGTGTTCGCGGCAGGCGTGGGAGCGGCCCTGCTCGTGCTCTGGGGTGCGTCGTGGACACTGGTGCGCGCCGTGCGCCGCTGGCTCCCGGACCAATGGCCCTATCTCTGGCGTCAGGGTCTCTCGAATCTGCATCGGCCGGCGAACCAGACGGTGACAGTGGTGCTGGCGATCGGATTCGGCGCCTTCCTCCTCGGGACGCTGGTGCTGGTGCAGCTCAATCTGCTCCAGCAGCTCAGGGTCTCCGGCGGTCCGGCACGGCCCAATCTGGTGCTGTTCGACATCCAGCCGGACCAGGTCGCCGCGGTGGAGCGGGAGCTTCGCGACGCCGGCCTCTCCTACTCCGCCCCCATCCCCATCGTGCCGATGCGCGTCGCCTCGGTGAAGGGCCGCGAGGTCGGCGGCATCCTGTCCGACACCAGTGCGGCCGGAGCCGGCACGGCGTCCTGGGCGTTCCGGCGGGAGTACCGCTCCACCTATCGCGACACGCTGGTCGCGTCGGAGCGACTGGTGGCGGGCACGTGGTGGAAGCGCGGCCTGCAGTCGGGCATCTCGCTCGAGACCGGCCTGGCGCAGGAGCTCGGGGTCACCGTGGGCGACGAGATCGTCTGGGACGTCCAGGGGGTCAGGATTCCCACGCGGGTGACGAGTCTCCGCGAAGTGGACTGGGCACGGTTCGAGCCCAACTTCTTCGTGGTCTTCCAGCCCGGCTCGCTGCAAGGCGCGCCCCACACGCTGGTGACGCTGACGCGCATCGCGCAGCCGGCTGCGCGCGGGACGTTCCAGCGCGGCCTGGCGGAACGGCTCCCCAACGTCACCACGCTCGACCTCTCGGTGGTCCAGGAGGCGCTCGAGCGGCTGGTGGACCGCGTCGTGCTCGCGATCCGCTTCATGGCGGCGTTCTCCCTGGCGACCGGAACCCTGGTCCTCGTCGGCGCGCTCGCCACCAACCGCTTCCAGCGGATCCGCGAGGGCGCGCTGCTCCGCACCCTCGGCGCCACCCGCTCGCAGCTGTTCCGGATCGTGCTCACGGAGTACCTGGCGCTCGGCGCGATGGCCGCGGCCGTGGCGGCGCTGCTCTCGGTGGCGGCGGCGTGGGCGCTGGCGCGCTGGGTCTTCGAGGGGCGGTTCTCTCCCCAGCCGATGCCCCTGGCGCTGCTCGGGCTCGGCGTCGTGGGTCTGACCGTGCTGGTCGGGTTGCTCAACAGCCGGGAGGTGATCCGCCGGACGCCGCTGGAGGTGTTGCGAGGGGAGTGAGGCCCCCGAGCTCCTTCAGTGACAGAGCCCCTCACCCTGGTCGGTAAAGGTCTCGCCCTCGACGGGCACGAACTCCCACGTGTATCGGTCCGGGAACAGCTCGAGTCTCAGTAACCCGTACGCCAGCGCCCGAACCTCGCTGTTGGGCTTGATCCGCTTGAACGGGTGGAATGGTGCCCCGCCGGTCCCCACCACGAAGTGCCGCATTCCATGCGCCTCATCCGGCTCCCCATCCGGGGTCTGGGGCGCGAAGCGCTCGTAGCCGTGGGCGTGCCCGGTCAACACCACGTCGGCCCCGGCCTCGTCGAGGATTTCGACGAAGCGCTGTACCTCCTCCTGCCCCTGGTATGCACTCGAGGTGAACCACGGGTGGTGCCAGTACGCCAACGTGCACTGGCGCGGGCTCGCGGCGAGGTCCGATGCGAGCCACTCGTTCTGCTCGTCGAACAGGATGTTGCTGTTGAGCACCACGATGTGCCAGGCACCCAGATCGTAGCTGTAATAGCCCTTGCCGGCCGGGCCCGCGCGCTCACCCCAGTACTCGAAGTGAGGCCCCGCGCCGGGGACGTTGTACTCGTGATTGCCCACCGCGGGCCAGGTACGGGCCTTGTGCCGTCCCCAGCCGGGCTCGTAACAGTCGGTGAAGTCCGCCGTGGTGCCGGGTCCCTGCACGTTGTCGCCGAGGGCGAAGACCGTGCCCTCGATCCGGTCGAGCAGATCGGCGGTGGCCTCGTCGTGGAAACGGGTCGTGCACCCGGCGATGTCGCCGGCACCCACGAAGACTTCGGCTTCGGCGGGCGGCGGCTCGGGAGGCGGCGGTTC
>CAMPKP010000015.1 GCA_946887295.1 uncultured Gemmatimonadota bacterium
ATGTCCGGCATGGGCGACACCACGGGTCAGAGCAGCTGGGATTCGACCGCGCAGCAGTGAGCAGCCGCCCACGGTGAGGTCCTGGGGTTGGAAAACAGCGGGGGCGCCTAACGGCGCCCCCGCTGTGCGTCGAGCCCGACCCCCGGTTAGCGGAGCATGCCCTTGGCGATGGTCTGAAGCTGCATGTTGCTGGTTCCCTCGTAGATCGTTCCGATCTTGGCGTCCCGGTAGTACTTCTCTGCGGGGTACTCCTTGGAGTAGCCGTACCCGCCGAACAGCTCCAAGCAGTTGGATGTGGTCCGGTCGGCGACCTGGGAGCTGAAGAGCTTGGCCATGGCGGCCTGCTGCTGGAACGGCTGGCCGGCGTCCTTGAGCCGGGCCGCGTTGTAGACCATGAGCCGGGCCGCCTCCAGGTCGGTCGCCATCTGGGCCAGCTGGAACTGCACCCCCTGGAACTCCGCGATCGCCTTGCCGAACTGTTTCCGCTCCTTCACGTAGGCCGTGGCGGCCTCGAGCGCGCCGGTGCCTACGCCGATCATCTGCGCCCCGATGCCGATCCGGCCCTCGTTCAGCGTCTCGATCGCGATCTTGTAGCCCTGTCCCACGGGCCCCAGGACGTTCTCGTCGGGAACGGGGCACTGCTCCAGGATCAGCTCGGTCGTGCTGGACGCGCGGATGCCGAGCTTGTTCTCCTTCTTCCCCACGGCGAACCCGGGGAAGTCCCGCTCCACGATGAACCCGGTGATCCCCTTGTAGCCCTTGGCGAAGTCGGTGTTCGCGAAGACGATGAAGGCCCCGGCCTCGGCGCCGTTGGTGATCCAGAACTTCCGGCCGGTCAGCTCCCAGTGGTCGCCCTTGCGCTCGGCCCTGGTGGCGAGAGCGAAAGCATCGCTGCCGCTGCCCGGCTCGGAGAGGGCGAACGCGCCGAGCAGGCCCGAGGTGAGCCGGGGGAAGAGGCGCTGATGCTGCTCCGGCGTGCCCCAGCGGAGCAGGCAGTTGTTCACCAGGGTGTTGTGCACGTCCACGTAGATCGCCGCCGAGGCGTCCACCCGGGCCAGCTCCTCGATGGCGAGGACGGCCATGAAGATGGACCCCCCCGCGCCGCCGAGTGCCTCCGGCACCTCGATGCCCATGAGCCCCAGCTCGAAGAACCGGGGAATGAGCGAGGGCTCGAACCGGGCCGCTTCGTCCATCGTCTGGACCAGCGGCCTCACCTCGGTTTCGGCGAACTCACGCACCGCATCGCGGAACATGGTCTCTTCTTCGGACAGTGTCGTCAGTGCGGGAGGCGCCGTGCGGAGGTCCTGCATGCGGAGGGCTCTCCGAAGGAGGGCGGGGAGGAGGTCAGGTGCGCGGAGTATACTCCCGGGCGGTAGCCGGTTCAATCGGCGCCCCGGCCAGCACGTCGAGTGCGACCGGCACCCGGCCCATCGGGGCCGACACCTGCACGCCCTGCACCCGCTCGGCTACCGCCGCGAGCATCTCGCGCGAGATCCGCACGCCTTCTGCCAGCGCGGCCTCCTTCCCCTCGGCACTGGCGCGGCGCATCCGGTCGAGCACTCCATCGGGGACGGAGACCCCGGGGACCTCGTTCGCCAGGAACTCGGCATTGCGGAGAGAGACCAGGGGCCAGATGCCGGCGACGATCGGGATGCCGAACGAGTCCACCCGCTCGAGAAACCGGTCGAGCTGGGCCAGGTCGAACACCGGCTGGGTGATGGCGAACTCCGCCCCGGCCTCCACCTTCCAGGCGAACCGGCGGAGCTCGCGGTCGAGGTCATGGGCGGCGGGGTTCACGCCCACGCCCACGACGAACCGGGTCGGCGCACCGATGGGGTTGCCCCCCGGGTCGAGGCCCCGATTGAGACGGGACACCAGGTTGGTGAGACCGATGCTGTCGATGTCGAAGACCGCGGTGGCCTCGGGATACGGACCCATCTTCGGCGGGTCGCCGGTGACGATCAGGAGATTGCGGATTCCGGCCGCGGCCGCGCCGAGCAGGTCGGACAGCATGCCCAGCAGATTGCGATCCCGGCAGGCGTAGTGCACCACCGCCTCGATGCCGACTTCGCGCTCGATCATCAGCGCCGAGAGCAGCGCCCCCATCCGGCTCTGGGCCCGCGGTCCGTCCGGCACGTTCACGGCGTCCACCCCGGCGGCCTTGAGCTGGCGGACCTGATCGAACATCGGGGCGGGATCCACACCCTTGGGCGGCACGATCTCGACCGTGGTGACGAACCGTCCCTCCGACAGCTTGGCGCCGAGCCGGGAGCGCGCCGCCAACGGCACCGGGTCCAGCGCGGTCGCCGGGAGCGGGGCGGCGACGACCACCGACCCATGTCTCGGCGAAACGCTCTGCACGAAGCCCACGATCGCGCGGACGTGTTCCGGCGTCGTTCCGCAGCAGCCGCCCACGAAGCGGGCCCCTGCCTCGACGATGCGGCGGGCGTAGCTCGCCATGTACTCGGGCGAGGCCATGTAGATCTTGCGGTCGCCCACCTCGCGGGGAAGGCCGGCGTTCGGCTGCGCCGAGAGGGGCACGGTCACCACCTTGGCGAGCTTCTCGATCGCCTCCAGCACGCCATGGGGACCGACGCTGCAGTTGACCCCGATGACATCCGCGCCCATCGCGGCGAGCGCGGGCCCGAAGACCAGCGGGTCGGTCCCGTAGTGCGTCTTGCCGTCGGTGCCGACCGTCATCTGGGCGATCACCGGCAGGTCGCACTGCTCCCGGACGGCCGCGAGCGCCGCGCCCAGCTCGTTCACGTCGCTGAAGGTCTCGAGGATGAATCCATCCACGCCGCCGGCGAGCAGGCCCCGCACCTGGCGGGCGAAGGCGTGGCGGGCCTCGTCCACCGACATCTCGCCGAAGGGCTCGATCCTGACCCCGAGCGGCCCGATGGCGCCGGCGACGGCGGCCCGCTCGCCGGCCGCCTCGCGCGCGATGCCGGCGGCGACCGAGTTGATCCGCTCCACCTCCGCCGAGAGCCCGTGCACGGCCAGCTTGACCGGGTTGGCGCCGAACGTGTTGGTCTCCAGCAGGTCCGCGCCTGCTCGGACGTACTCCCGGTGGATCTCCCGCACCAGATCGGGCTGCTTGAGGTTCAGCTCGTCGTAGCAGACGTTGAGGAAGACACCGCGCCCGTAGAGCATGGTGCCCATCGCGCCGTCGGCGACGTGGACCCGGCCGTCCGCCAGAAGATCTCGAAGGGTGCGCATCTCGCCTCGGCGAGGCGGCGGACGAAGGGCTACCGCCCCGCCCGTCCGGCCGTTCGCTCGTAGTTAAGGTTGGGGGCCAGCCAGCGCTCCGCGTCCTCGATCGTCATGCCCTTCCGCTTCGCGTAGTCCTCCACCTGGTCGCGCCCGATCTTGCCGACGCCGAAGTAGCGGGCATCGGGGTGCCAGAAGTACCAGCCGCTGACGGCCGCGGTCGGGGTCATGGCGAAGCTCTCGGTGAGCGCGATTCCCGTCCGCCGCTCGACCTCGAGCAGGTCGAACAGCGTGCGCTTCTCCGTGTGGTCGGGGCAGGCGGGATAGCCCGGTGCCGGGCGGATCCCCTGGTACGCCTCCCGGATCAGCTCCTGGTTGTCCAGCGTCTCCGATCGGGCGTAGCCCCAGTACTCGCGCCGCACCCGCTCGTGCAGCCGCTCGGCGAAGGCCTCCGCCAGGCGGTCGGCCAGGGACTTCGCGAGGATGGCATTGTAATCGTCGTGCTTCGACTGGAACTCGGCCACCAGCGCGTCCAGGCCGACGCCCGTCGTGACGGCGAAAGCGCCGACATGGTCGAGCGCCCCGCTCTCCCGTGGCGCCACATAGTCGGCGAGCGCCAGGTTGGGCCGCCCCGGCGGCTTGGCCATCTGCTGCCGCAGGGTGTGGATGGTCGCGTGCACACGGGTGCGCTCGGGCGTGTGGTAGAGCTCGATGTCGTCGCCCACCGCCGCCGCGGGGAAGAGGCCGAAGACGCCGCGGGCCGTGAGCAGCCGCTCCCGGACGATCCGGTCGAGCAGGGCGCGCGCGTCGTCGAAGAGGCTCCGCGCCGCGGGGCCGACCACCGGATCCTCCAGAATCGCCGGGTAGTGCCCCGAGAGCTCCCAGGTCTGGAAGAAGGGCGTCCAGTCGATGCGGTCCACCAGCTCGGGCAGCGGGTAGTTCTCCAGCACCTGGATGCCGAGGGCGCAGGGGACCGGCGGCGCCGCGGCGGCCCAGTCGATGGCGAGGCGATTGGCGCGCGCAACGGCCAGAGGCACGTGGCGCTCGGAAGGGCCCTTCCCCGCCCGCTGCTCCCGTATCCGCTGGTACTCGGTGCGGACCTCCTCGGCGAAGCCCCCGCTGAGGGTCGGGCTGAGCAGGTTGCTGGCCACTCCGACGGCGCGCGACGCGTCGAGCACATGCACCGTAGGCCCGTGATAGTTGGGCTCGATCTTCACGGCGGTGTGCGCCCGCGAGGTGGTCGCCCCGCCGATGAGGAGCGGCAGGTCGAAGCCCTCGCGCTCCATCTCGCTCGCGACGAAGCTCATCTCCTCCAGCGACGGCGTGATGAGTCCGCTCAGGCCGATGAGGTCCACGCTCTCGCGCCGAGCCGTCTCCAGGATCCGCGCCGAGGGCACCATGACGCCGAGATCGATGACCTCGTAGTTGTTGCACTGGAGCACGACGCCGACGATGTTCTTGCCGATGTCGTGCACGTCGCCTTTCACGGTGGCGAGGAGCACCTTGCCCTTGGGGCGGGCGGCTGCCGTCTGGTCGCGCTCGGCCTCGATGTACGGAATCAGGTGAGCCACCGAGCGTTTCATCACCCGCGCGCTCTTCACCACCTGCGGCAGGAACATCTTCCCGGCCCCGAACAGGTCGCCCACGATGTTCATCCCCGCCATCAGGGGACCCTCGATCACTTCGATCGGGCGCGCGGCCTGGAGCCGGGCCTCTTCGGTGTCCTCCACGACGTAATCCGCGATGCCTTCCACCAGCGCGTGCGCCAGCCGCTCGGCGACCGGCTTCTCGCGCCACGACAGATCGGTGGTGCGGGTGGCCGCCTGCCCCTTCACCGAGTCCGCGATCTCCAGCAGACGGTCGGTCGCGTCGGGCCGCCGGTTGAGCACTACGTCCTCCACCCGCTCGAGCAGATCGGGCGGGATGTCGGCGTAGATCGGCAGCGCGCCCGCGTTCACGATCCCCATGTCCATCCCGGCTTCGATGGCGTGGTAGAGGAAGACGGCGTGGATCGCCTCGCGGACCGGATCGTTTCCCCGGAACGAGAAGGAGACGTTGCTCACCCCGCCGCTCACCAGGACATGCGGCAGCTCGGCCTTGATGCGGCGGGTCGCCTCGATGTAGGCGAGCGCATAGTCCCCGTGTTCCTCGATCCCGGTGGCGATCGCGAAGACGTTGGGGTCGAAGATGATGTCCTCGGGCTGGAAGCCCACCCGCTGGGTGAGGATCCGATACGCCCGCCGGCAGATATCCACCTTGCGCTCGGCGGTGTCGGCCTGGCCCTGCTCGTCGAAGGCCATCACGATCACCGCGGCGCCGTACCGCCGCACCAGCGTGGCCTGCCGGACGAACTCCTCCTCGCCCTCCTTCAGGCTGATCGAGTTGACCACGCCCTTTCCCTGGACGCACTTGAGCCCGGCCTCGAGGACCGACCACTTGGACGAGTCGATCACCACCGGCACCCGGCTGATGTCGGGCTCCGAGGCCATGAGCTGGAGGAACGTCTTCATGGCCAGCCGGGAGTCCAGCATCCCTTCGTCCATGTTGACGTCGATCATCTGGGCGCCGCTCTCGACCTGCTGGCGGGCGATCTCCAGTCCCTTGTCGTACTCGCCGGCCAGGATCAGCTTCGCGAACTTGCGCGAGCCGGTGACGTTGGTCCGCTCGCCCACGTTGACGAAGATGCTGTCGGGCCGGATCGTGATCGGCTCCAGCCCGCTGAGACGGAGGTGGTGCGGCAGCTCGGGAGGCCGTCTTGGCGGCAGGCCCCGCACCGCCTCTGCGAAGGCCCGGATGTGCGCCGGCGTGGTGCCGCAGCATCCGCCCACCAGGTTCACCAGGCCGTGCTCGGCGAACTCGCGCAGCACCTCCGCCATCTTTTCGGGGGTCTCCTCGTACTGCCCGAACTCGTTGGGGAGGCCGGCGTTCGGGTGGGTGCTGACGAGCACGGGCGCCACCCGCGAGAGCTCCTGCACGTACTGCCGCAGCGCGGCCGGGCCCAGGGCGCAGTTGAAGCCCACGCTGAGCGGCCTGGCGTGGGCCACCGAGTGCCAGAACGCCTCGGTCGTCTGCCCCGAGAGCGTCCGTCCCGACGCGTCGGTGATGGTGCCCGAGATCATCACGGGCACCCGCTCGCCGCGGGCGTCGAAGACGCCTTCGATCGCGAAGATCGCGGCCTTGGCGTTCAGGGTGTCGAAGATGGTCTCGACCAGGAGCAGATCCGCGCCGCCGTCGAGCAGGCCCTGCGCCGCCTCGGTGTACGTGGCGACCAGGTCGTCGAACCCGATGTTCCGGAAGCCCGGGTCGTTGACGTCGGGGGAGAGCGAGGCGGTGCGGTTGGTCGGCCCGAGCACGCCGGCCACGTAGCGGGGGCTCTCGGGGTCCCGGCGCTCGAACTCGTCGGCCACCGAGCGGGCCAGCGCCGCGGACGCCTGGTTCAGCTCGTAGACCAGGTGCTCCAGTCCGTAGTCCGCCTGCGAGGTCGCGGTGCTGGTGAACGAGTTGGTCTCGATGATGTCCGCGCCGGCGTCGAGGTATGCGGCGTGAATGGCGCGGATCACCCCGGGCTGGGTGAGCGAGAGGAGGTCGCTGTTCCCCTTCAGCTCGCGCGACCAGTCGGCGAAGCGCTCGCCCCGATAGTCCCGCTCCTCCAGCCGGTAGGTCTGGATCATCGTCCCCATCGCCCCGTCGAGCAGCATGATCCGGCGTGCCAGGATCGGCTCGAGCAGCGCGAGCCGCTCGGCGCGGGTCCGGATCGACGTGGTGGGGGGAGCGGGTGACGAAGCGACCGGCACGAGCGATCCTCCAAAGAAAAATCCCCGGGCCAAAACGCCACGGGGCAAGCGTTTTAGCGGATTGTTTTACGTGGCCGCAAGCAGCGCAAATCGCCACGGAATCGATTGTCGTCCTTCCTCAACCTAACGGGATTGGCAGGCCCGACAAGTGGTCAGACGCCCAGCCGCGCCGCCGCCTCCGCCGCGGATATGCCGCTCACCGCGACCAGCTTGGTCCGCCCCGCCTTTCCCGCCACCAGCTCGATCGCCGACCGGGGGACCCGAAGCCGATCGGACAGGAAGCGAACCAGCGCCTCGTTCGCGGCGCCATCCACCGGCGGCGCCGTGAGCCGGATACGGATCGTGTCGCCCGACACCCCCGCGACCTCCTCCCTCGAGGCCCGGGGCTGGATCCGGAGCCTCAGCCGCACCCCCGCGGGGGTCGGCGAGATCGGCAGGGACGTCACAACATGCCGAGCACCAGGCCGCGCGCGAGCCAGAGCAACAGCCAGGCCACCATGGGGCTGAAGTCGAGCATGCCGGTGGGCGGGAGGATGCGCCGCACCGGCCGGATGATCCAGTCGGTGAGCAGCACCAGCGGACGCATCCACGGCCGATGCTCCGAGACGCCGAACCAGGACACGATCACCCGGATGAAGAGCGCGGTCATCACCAGCGTGAAGGCCCAGCCCACCAGGAGCCTGGCCCAGTCCCGGGGCTGCGCATGCCCCAGAGCGGTGAGGGAAGCCGCCATGCCCTGCAGCCAGTTGGTGAGACTGAGCAGCAGGAGGCCGCCGAGGATCACGAGGCCGAGAAGCCAGAGGGGAGCGTCCTGGGGGTTCCCGCCGAACCGGATCACCCGGCGCTCGAGCGGGAGGAGCACCGGATCGCTCACCCGACGCACCAGCCGGGGCCAAGCCCCGAACGGCGCGATCTTGCGGCGCCGCACGGCCCAATGCGTCAGCGCGACGATCGAGGCGTAGGCCAGGGCCAGGAGGACAAGGCCGCGGGCAAGCGTGTCGAGGGTGAGATGCACGAAGAGTTTCCGGAGTCAGCGCGCCGAGCCACCCACCTGGACCGGGCGCTGAGCTCCGGAGCGGGAGGTGCACATCAGGGTGAAGCGTCCGGCGTTGATGGAGGCCTCCTCGAGGATATGACTGTCCCCTCGGCAGGAGGTGATCTGGCGGCCATCGGCTCTGCGAAACTGCACGGTGACCACGGGTTCGCGGTTGACGTTGAGGAGGTGCCGGGCCGTGGTGGGAGTCAGGCTGTCCACGCCGAGCTGGCGGAGGGAGCTGGCGGGCCGGCCGCGATGGGAGCCGCGGTAGTCCACGGCCCGGTCCACCAGCTCGAGCACCTCCTGGCCCAGCGTTTCGGCGTCCATCCGGTCGGGCGGCAGCTCCGATCTATGCGGCTGGGCCGCGGCCCGGGGAGTGTCGCCGTCGCCGCACGCCCCGAGCAGGCAGACGAGTGCCAGGGCCGGCCAGAAGCGGGGAGCCTTCATTCCATCGCGAATTCGCGGTTGAACACGACCTCGAAGCTGAAGGTCTTCGCGCGGGTCCGAGTCTCCATGAGCTCCGCGATCCGCCTGAGGCGGCTCGGAATTTCCATGATCTTCTCCTGCGCCTTGCGGCCCAGCTCGCCCAGGCCCTCCAGGCTTTCGATCTTCCAGTAGCGGATCTGCTCCTGCACGATGCGCAGGTAGTCCCGGGGGCCGTAGATGCCCGAGCGCCGGATGACTTCGGCGAGGTCCTTGAATCCGGGGATCGTGATGCCGGGCATGTCGATCGCCGGCAGGATGAACGAGGCCGAGTGGAGGGCCTGGTCGGGATCGCGCTTGAGGATCTCCTCGAACACCGTGCGATAGAACGCGTAGTGCCGGGCCTCGTCCTTGGCCACCTGGCTCAGCACCTCGCCCAGACGGGGCTCGTACTCGCCGATGATCTTGCCGGTCTCGCTGTGCGAGAACTGCGTGGCGCGCTCCTGCACCGTGGTGTACGCGAAGACCCGATAGGGATCGCGGTCCCAGGCGGGGTGGAACCCCCGGCGCAGATACTCGAACTGCATCTCCTCGATCTTGCGCTGATCGAACAGCCGGGTGTCCCGGGCATAGTCGTGGAGCACCTGGCCGTGCCGGTCCTCCTCGGCGGTCCAGAGATTGTTCCACAGCCTCCAGTAGCTCTCGTCGCCCAGATAGACCGCCAGCAGGCGGTGGAAGTGGGGGAGACCCTCCTCGGTGAGGAGGTTGAGGGCCAGAGCCGCGCGGGCATGGTCGGGAATGCCCTGCGCACGGGCCCGGAGCTGAGCCTGGAACTCGTCGGGGTCGGTGTCCGCCTCGGGGCCGAGAAGGTCGGAGGGGAACCACAGATCCCGCTTGCGCTCATGGAGCTCCATGAGCTCCCCCACCCGACCCTCCAGGTCCCGGAGAACTTCCACCTTGGATTCGAGCTCGCGCGCGGGGTCGGTAATGGTGCCCATGAGTATCCCAGGACAGCGGTTAGCCTGCATTAATTGCGAACGGACCAGCCTCGTAAGATAGCGAGACCGGTCCGTCGAATGCCAACGCGGCAGGTGGTGGGCTCAGCCTGGAGCCGGCAGCCGTTTCTCCATCAGCGACCAGGGCCGCTGGCCGATGTAATTCTCCCGCCGGAAGATGGGGTCCCAGCCGAGGGCGGCCAGGAGGCCTTCCGAGCGCTCGTCGTCGGTCCAGAACTCGGCCAGGTGGGCGCCGCCGTCCACGGCGCGAGCCTCGAACGCGGCGAGCAGCCGGTGGGCATGGCCGCGGTGCCGCTCCTGCGGCAGGACCACCACATCCACCAGGTGGGCAACCCCACCCCGCAGCCAGTAGCGCAGGCCCCCGATCCAGTCACCAATCTCATTGCTGAGCATGAGGTAACGCTCTTCGGGCCCGCCGCTCCGGCCGGCCGCCTCTTCCTCCTGCTCGATCAGCTCGGAGTACCAGGCGGCAAAGTCGTCGTCCTGTTCCATTTCCCGGATGGTGAGCTCGCCCATGATTCCCTGCCTGATAGGGAGACAGTCTTCAGCTTACGCAACACTAGTGCCAGCTCACGGGTTCCTCTGTGAGGGAATCACCCGCAACGCGTGATCCCGCTGCCTTACTTTGTCCAGAGGCGTCAGCTAGTCTGTTGGGCAAAGGAGGCAGAAGCAATGGCGAACACGACGCAAATGAGCCGGCCGGTGGTGGTGAAGTGCGTGTTCTGCGGCACGGCCAACCGGGTGGATCTGGCGCGCCTCTCCGAGGGGCCGAAGTGCGGCAAATGCGGGAGGCCCCTCCGACTGGATCGCCCCCTGCCGGTCACGGATGCCGATTTCGAGAAGATCATCAAGGGCGCGAGCGTTCCGGTTCTGGTGGACTTCCACGCGGACTGGTGCGGCCCCTGCAAGATGATGGCACCGGTACTGGATGACTTCGCCAGGCGTCATGTCGGCGAAGCACTGGTCCTGAAATTGGACACCGAAGCCAATCCGGCGACACCGGCCCGATTCGGCATTCGGGGCATCCCGACCATGATCGTCTTCGAGCGCGGGCAGGAGGTGCGGCGCCACGTCGGCGCCTCGCAGCTGCCGGAGCTGGAGAAGCTGGCGGGCCTGACCACCACCGGGAGCTGATCGTCAGAGGCCCAGGACCACCCCGGCACCCACCGCCAGGGCGGCCAGGACGAGCAGCACGCCGGACAGCGGTCCCGCGAACCTGAGCCACTCCTCGTAGCGCACGCCGGAGGCGGCCAGCATCGCCATCAGGGCTCCGTTGGTCGGGGTGATCAGCTCGCACAGCCCCGCCCCATACTGGTAGGCGAGGACGGTGACCTGGCGCGACAGGCCGATCAGGTCCGAGAGCGGAACCAGCAGCGGCAGGGTCAGGACCGCCTGCCCGCTCGTGCTCGGAACCGGCACATGGACCAGGAGCTGGGCGGCCATCATCGCGAGCGCCGAGAAGGCGACCGGGAGGTCGGCGATGGGGGTGAAGAGCCCGTGCACGATCGTGTCCACCACCCGCCCTTCCTCCAGCACGACGTAGATCCCCCTCGCGAATCCGATCAGCAGCGCCGCGAACGCCATGGAGCGGAACCCCTCCACGAACGCGTCCGCGGTACCCGAGAGCCGGAGCCCTCCGAGGAGCCCGCCGACCACGCCCATCACGAAGAAGACCGCCGACAGCTGGTCGAAGTCCCAGTGGAACGCGAGCACGCCGATCACGAAGGCGACGAAGCTCCCCACCACCGTGACCAGCACCGCGCCGTGACGCCAGCCGGCGGTGGGGCCCACCGCCTCCGCCGGCGCCACCGGTCCGACCGGGCGGCGAGTGCGCCGCGCGTGGAGCATGGTGGCGCCGAGCCAGATCGCCAGCGCCGGGATCATGAAGGCTACCCGGAACTGCCAGCCCGACAGCAGCGGGAGCTCCGCGACCTTCTGGGCGATGCCGACCTGAAACGGGTTGATGAAGCTGAACGAGGCGCCGACCGCCGAGGCGCCGAGACTCATGGCGACCGCAGTCAGGGGGGTGAAGCCGAGGCGCGACGTCAGCAGCAGCAGCACCGGAACGAAGGCGATCAGCTCCTCCTGCATCTGGAGCAGCACGCCCCCGGTCCCGAACGCGATCCCCGCGATCGGGATGACCAGCAGGCCTCGTGCGGAGAGCGCGGCGACCAGGGAGTTCACCAGCCGGGTGAGCGCCCCGGTGCGCTCCACCACCGCGAAGCCGCCGCCGACCAGGAAGACGTAGAAGATGACCGAGGCCGCCTCGATCATCCCTCGCGGGATGCCGACGAGAGCCTGGAACGGTCCCACCGGAGTGGCCTCGACCGGGGCGTATGTCCCTGGCACGACCACCTTCCGACCGGTGGCCGGGTCCTCCCGGCGCTGGTACTCCCCCGCGGGGAGCACCCAGGTGAGGGCCCCCGCGACGAGGATGCAGAGGACGAGCAGCGTCAGCGGGTGGGGGAACCGCGGTCCCGTCACCCCCCGCTCAGAGCGGTCGGCACTGGAGGGCCGTGGGCGGCCGCCGGGAGCAGGCGATGCTCTCGTCCATGCCGCTGACGAGGGGACCGCATGCCGCGGTCTGCGCCTGCTCGGTCGCGGACTCCTCCGTGGCCCCGGAGGCCGTCGCGGTCCTCCTCTCGCCCTGGAAGTCCACCGTGACGGTGCACTCGACGCGCTGGACCTCCAGCGTCGAGTACACCAGGAAGGCGATGAAGCCGACTATCACCAGAACGGTCAGAAGCCGTGCGCGACTGGCCATGAGGAACGGAACCGGATCGAAGAGACGGGATGGTGCCTGGGACGGCTAGGGGAATATCTGATCGGAAGCGCCGGGGCGAAAGAGGCCTCTACCCGGCCACCGAATCCTCGATCCACCTGAGATATGCCGGATCTCCCTCGACCACCGGCACAGCGATGATCTCCGGCGTCTCGTAGGGGTGCAGCTCGCGGATGCGGGACATGAGGGCCGGGACCCGGGAGGCCGTGGTCTTGAGGTGACAATACCACTCGGAGGCGGACTCGATGTCGCCCTGCCACCGGTACACGCTCGATACCGGCCCCGCCACCTGGGCGCATGCCGCGAGCCGCTCCTCGACCACCCGGCCCCCGAGGCGGTGGGCGGCCTCCCTGTCGGGGAGCGTGGTCGTCACCTGGCGGCACTCGGTCATGGCTGGCGCCTCGTGGAGGGACCGCTAGTCGCTCAGCGGCACGATGCCGAGCCGCCACCCGCTCTTGAATTCCACCGTGAGGCGGTGGCCCTGGGGATCGGCCACCACGCCGACGACATCGGGCTGGGTCCGGGCGAACGCCACCGCGCTGTCCGCCTGAGCCTCGTATGCGCCGGGCGAATCTCCCTGATGAGCCCTGGCGAAGGCTCGCGCGATCGCCACGGCCTCCGCCTGTTCCCGGCCATACCTGGCGAGCTGATCGGCCGGGACCAGGCCGTCGGAATCGGAGATACGGGAGTAGTAGTCGTAGTTGCGGCAGGAGCAGAGCGCCAGAATCAGCGCAAGGGCGGCAGAGCCACGGATCATCGCGGGCCTCGGGGTACATGTCGGGAAAGCCACGCCCCAAAGTAATCCCGGGCGTCGCTCCGGGCGACGGGGTTAGCTTACGCACTTTCCTCACCGGGGCTTCCATGAGCGGTCTCTCCAACATCCCCCATCCCCGCAACGAGCCGGTGCTGAGCTACGCGCCCGGCACCCCCGAGCGGGCGGCGCTCAAAGCGGCGCTGAGCGCGGTCGGAGCGCAGCAGATCGAGATCCCGGCCGTGGTGGCCGGCCGCGAGGTGCGGACGGGCGACACGCACGACGTGGTGTCTCCGCACTGCCACCAGCGGGTGCTCGCCAGGGTGCACCAGGCCGACCGCGCCACCATCGCGGCCGCCACGAAGGCGGCGATCGAGGCGCAGCGAGAGTGGGGCCACTGGCGCTTCGAGGACAGGGCGGGGGTCTTCCTGAAGGCGGCGGAGCTTCTCGCGACGGTCCACCGGCAGCTGGTCAACGCCGCTACGATGCTGGGCCAGAGCAAGACGGCCTTCCAGGCCGAGATCGACAGCGCCTGCGAGCTGATCGACTTCCTGCGCTACAACGTGCATTTCGCGGAGCGGATCTACCGGGAGCAGCCCGAGTCGTCGCCTGGGATGTGGAACCGGATGGACCATCGTCCGCTGGAAGGCTTCGTGTACGCCATCACACCGTTCAATTTCACGGCGATCGGCGGCAACCTGCCGACCGCACCCGCCCTCATGGGCAATGCGGTGGTCTGGAAGCCCGCCGCGTCCGCCGCGCTCAGCAACTGGCATTTCTTCCGGCTGCTCCAGGAGGCCGGGCTTCCGCCGGGCGTCATCAACTTCCTGCCGGGCGACGCGGTCGAGGTGAGCCGGACGCTGCTGGCGGACCGGGGCCTCGCCGGCATCCACTTCACCGGGTCCACCGCGGTGTTCCAGAGCCTCTGGCGCACGGTGGGCGAGAATCTGGCGAAGTACTCGGGCTATCCCCGGATCGTGGGGGAGACCGGCGGCAAGGACTTCATCGTGGCGCACGCGAGCGCCGACGTGGAGGCACTGGCGGTCGCCATGGTCAGGGGAGCGTACGAGTACCAGGGCCAGAAGTGCAGCGCGGCCTCGCGGGCCTATATCCCGGACAGCCTCTGGCCCGAGGTGCGCGACCGGGTGGCCGCCATGATCGCGGACATCAGGATGGGCGACGTCGCGGACTTCCGCAACTTCATGGGCGCGGTGATCGACCGGCGCGCCTTCGACCGGATCCGGGCCTACCTGGAGCGGGCGAAGACCGATCCCGGGGTCCGCATCGTGGCCGGCGGGAGCACCGACGACTCGGTCGGATGGTTCGTGGAGCCCACCCTGCTCCAGGTGGACGACCCCGCGTACCGGACGATGTGCGAGGAGATCTTCGGGCCGGTGCTGACCGTGCACGTGTATCCCGCCGGCAAGTGGTCCGAGACGCTGGAGCTGGTGGACCGGACCGGCCCCTACGCGCTCACCGGCGCGATCTTCGCCCAGGACCGCGCCGCGATCGCGGAGGCGGACCGCGCGCTGCGCTACGCCGCCGGCAACTACTACGTCAACGACAAGCCGACCGGCGCGGTCGTGGGCCAGCAGCCGTTCGGGGGCGGCCGGGCCAGCGGCACCAACGACAAGGCGGGCTCGGTGCTCAACCTGCTCCGCTGGGTCTCGCCGCGGGTGATCAAGGAGACGTTCGCGCCGCCAAGGGATTACCGGTACCCCTTCATGAGCGAGGCGTGAGAGGAAGGAAGACACTGGCCTGCGCCGCGGCACTGGCGCTGCCGCCGCAGCCATACCTCCACGCCCAGGGACCGGCCGCTCCGGTTCCCGCCTACTCCGCCGGCCAGCTCCACTGTGCTCGCTATGCCGAGACCTCGCGCAGCGAGATCGAGACCCAGACCGCGCGAGGCTCGCTGAAGGCACAGGCGGACCGCGACGGCATCTGGAGCCTTCGCGCCCGCGACAGCGGCGGGGTCGTGGTGCTCGAGGCGTGGTACGACTCGCTGTCGCTGCGGCGGCGCACCGCCGAGAGCGAAGTCACCGCCGACACCGACGGCCTGATCGGCGGGAGGTACCGCGGGCTCCTGGGGAAGTCGGGCAGCTACCTCGAGCTCGCCACCCCGTTCGTGCCTGACGACGTGGCCGAGGTCGCCGACCTCTCCGGCGCCGCGCGGGACCTGCTCCCGCCGCTGCCGCCCGGCCCGCTGAGGCTCGGCGAATCATGGAGCGGGAGCGGCATCGAGCTCTCGCGGCTTCCCGACACCACGATCGCGGGCCGGCTCCTGCTCCACTACGGACTCGGCGCGCGGAGCGAGGCACGGGAGGCGGTGCCGCGTGGCGACACCGTCCCGATCCCCGTGCGGCAGACCACTGTCGAGCAGGGAAACGTCTACTGGTCGCCCGGGTCGGGGCTGGTCCGCCGGACCCGGGAGATCACCGTCGAGGCGACCATCCCTTCCGGCGGCAGGATCACTCAGCCGGTTCGCTCCCGCGTGGTCCAGCGGGTCGAGCTGACCCGGCTGTCCCCGCAGCCCTCCTGCAGCTGAGGGGCCCGCCCGCGGGGGCGCGACGGTCAGCGGGATCGCGCGCGCCGCGCGGCGAGGAAGCGCTGCTCGGGATCGAAGATCAAGGCGGTGATGACGAAGGCCAGCAGCGTCGCGCCGACGACGACGGCGACGTCGGTTCCCACCGAGAACTCGGCGGGCTGGCCCAGCGCGTGCCGGATGGCATCCACGCCGTAGGAGACCGGATTGGCTCGCGCCGCGGCGCGGAGCACGGCGGGTAACCCTTCGGTCGGGTAGAGCGCGCCGCTCAGGAAGAGCAGCGGGAAGAGCAGGACGTTGATCACCCCGGCGAAGTTCTCCACCGAGCGGAGCCGCGCCGCCACCAGCAGTCCCAGCGTCGCGCTCATCCCCGACACGGCGACGAGCGCGGCCAGCGCCGCCAGCCAGCGAGCGATCGAGACATCGAGAACCAGGGGCGCGAACGCCAGCACGATCCCGCCCTGCAGCAGCCCCACCAGCGCCGCCGCGAGCGCCCGGCCGGCGAGGATCGCCGGCACGCCGGCCGGGCTCGCGAGCATGAGCCGCAGCATGCCGAACTCCCGGTCGTACACCGTCGAGATCGCCGTCAGCGTGCCTCCGAAAAGCGTCGCCATCACCACGATGCCCGGAAAAACGAACTCCTGATAGGGCACGCCGTGCTCCAGCCGCGCGATCGCGCCATAGCCGCTGCCGACCAGCACCAGCCACATGAAGGGCCGCGCCACGCCGCCGAGGAGACGGCTGGTCTGCCGAGTGGTCCGCGCGAGGTCGCGCGCCACGATACCGTGTACCGCGCTCCAGGCGCTCACGCCGGCCCGTCCACGGCGGGGTCCGCGCCGTCCTGCGTCCTCGCGAAGTAGACGTCCTCCAGCGAGGTGGGGCGCAGGGCGAAGCGCTCGATCTCGGGGGCCGCTCCGGCCAGCTCCACGACGGCCTGGCGCTCGCCGGAGATCCCCACCCGCAGCCCGCGGCCGGTGCGGAGCACCGCGCGGCCCGATCCGAGACCGCGCAGCGCCCGCGCCAGACGCTCCGCGCCGGGACCTTCGATCTCGGCGATCTCGTCTCCGAGGCCGGCGCGGAGCGCGTCCGGGGTGTCGTCGGCCACCACGCGACCGCCCGCCAGAAGCACCACCCGGTCGGCCGGCTCGGCCTCGGCGAGGTAGTGGGTGGAGAAGAGCACGGTGGTGCCGTGCACGCGGCGGGTCGCGTCGAGCAGCGACCAGACGGTCTCGCGGTGCTCGGGGTCCAGGCCGACGGTCGGCTCGTCGAGGATGAGGAGATCGGGCTGATGGAGCGTCGCGCGGGCGATGTCGAGCAGCCGCCGCCATCCGCCGGAGAGCTCCCGGGCCGGGCGTTGCGCGCGGGCCTCCAGGCCCAGGCGCTCGATGGCGTCCGCCACCGCGGCCCGGGCCAGACGCCCGCCCAGGCCCGCGAGCCGCGCGGCGAACAGCAGGTTCTCCTCCGCCGTGAGGAGCCCGTCCACGCTGGTCTCCTGGAAGAGGAGCCCGAGCCGGCGCCGCACGGGGCGGCGCTCCCGGACGACGTCGTGCCCGAAGATCCGTGCCGTGCCGCGGGTCGGGGAGAGGAGGGTGGCGAGCAGCAGCATCGCCGTCGTCTTTCCGGCGCCGTTCGGGCCCAGGAGACCGACGACCGCCCCGCGGGGAACCTCGAGATCGAGGGCGTCGAGCGCGCGCACCTCGCCGTAGTCGCGCCCGAGCCCCTCGGCCTCGATGGCGGAGCTCACGCCCGCTGCGGCTCGGCGATGGCGCGGTAGCGGTATTCCAGGGTCTCGGCCGGCGTCGCGACCGCCGTGTCGATCAAGTCGCGCTGGGGCGAGAGCGTGCAGACGGGATCCGTGTTCTCCGCCGCTCCCGTCAGGGCGAAGGCCTGGCAGCGGCATCCGCCGAAGTCCACCGTCTTCCGGGGGCAGCTGCGGCAGGGCTCGCGCATCCACTGGTCGCCCCGGTACGCCTGGAAGGCGGACGACTCGTGCCAGATCCACCCGAGCGAGCGGTCCCGCACGTTGTCGAACGACAGGGTCGTGATCTGGGTGGCCCCGTGGCAGGGCAGCACCTTGCCGTCCGGCGCCACCACGAGATAGAGCTTGCCCCAGCCGCCATAGCAGGGCTTGGGGTATTGCTCGAAGTAGTCGGGCAGCACGAAGAGAATCTGCATCCGGCCCTTGTAGCGCCGGATGGCTTCCTGGGCGGTGGCCTGGGCCTGCGCGACCTGCTCGCGGGTCGGCATCAGCGAGGCACGGTTCTCCAGAGCCCAGCCGTAATACTGGGTGTTGGCCAGCTCGATCCGGTCGGCGCCCAGCTCCGCGGCCAGGTCGATGATCGGGCCGATGCGGTCGAGATTGGCCCGGTGGAGCACCACGTTGATCGAGAGGGCGAACCCCAGCTCCTTCACGAGGGCTACCGCGGCGCGCTTCTGCTTCACCGAGCTCACGCCCGCGATCCGCTCGGCGATCTCGGGGTCGGCGTCCTGGATCGAGACCTGGATGTGCTCGAGCCCCGCGTCGCGCAGTCGCTCCGCGCGGGTGCGGGTCAGTCCCAGCCCCGAGGTGACCAGCGTGGTATAGAGCCCGAGGCTCCGGGCATGCGCGGCGAGCTCCTCGAGATCCTTCCGGATCATGGGCTCGCCGCCCGAGAGGCCGAGCTGGAGCACGCCGAGGCCGCGCGCCTCGGTGAAGACACGCTTCCAATCCTCGGTGGAGATCTCGCGCTCGGCCCGGATCATGTCCAGGGGGTTGGAGCAGTACGGGCAGTGGAGCGGACACCGGTGGGTCAGCTCGGCGAGCAGCGTCGTGGGTCGGTCAGCCGTCATGGATCAGCTCTCTCTCCGCCAGGTGCGACAGGTACTCGGAGACGTCGGCGGTGACGTCCGCGTGATAGCGCTGGTTCAGGATGCCGGCGATCTCGCCCACCGTCCGCCTGCCATCCACCAGCTCGAGGATGGCCTTGCCGGTCTCGTTCAGCAGCACCGCGCCCTCGGGGTACAGGAGGACCGGGCGGTTGCGCACGGAGTCGAAATCGAGCCGCGCGAACTTCCAGAGGGCGGGTACCGCATCCGGCTTCATCGGCGGACCTTCCTCCCGCTATTCCGCATAGGCGTGATGGATCGTATCGATCAGTGCCCACAGCATCTCCAGCTTGAATGCCAGCGCCAGGAATGCGCCCCGCTGGGTGTCCACGGTGGTGCAGTGCCGCTGCACGATCGAGAGGCCGTGGCGCACGTCGCGCGGAGCCTGCACCAGCCGGCTCTTGAAGTAGTCGAGCGCCTCGGGCGGAATCCACGGGTAGTACCTGGGGAACGCCTCGATGCGCTGCTGGTGGATCCTGGGCGCGAAGAGCTCGGTGAGCGACGAGGCGACCGCCTCGACCCACGGCTTGGTCCGGCAGAACGTGACGTAGGACTCGCAGATCAGGCGGGCCGCCGGCAGCACATGCCGCTCGTCCTCCATCTCCTCCCGCGGCACTCCCAGCGCGATGCCGAGCCGGATCCAGAGCTCGATCCCCCCGGTTCCGGGCTCGGTGCCATCGTGATCCAGGATCCGCTGGATCCACTCCCGCCGCACCTCGGGGTCGGGGCAGTTGGAGAGAATGGCGGCATCCTTCCTCGGCACCACGCGCTGGTAGGCGAGCCGGTTGGCGACCCATCCCTGGAACTGGCGCTGGGAGAGCTGCCCCGCGTACATGAGCCGGTGAAAGGGATGCTCCACGTAGTACGAGCCGCTGAACGACCGCAGCGCGGCCTCCAGCTCCGCGGGCGAGAGCGGACGCTCGAGCTCCGGGACCGGCGGACGGGGCGGCGCTGAAAGCCGGGAGGACGATGAAAGGGTCGCGGTCATGATGGCAAGGTGGGCGGGGTCAGAGGGTGAACCGCATGCCGTCGGCGCCGACGACGAGACCGCGGCGCTCCACCAGGAGTCGCTCGGGCGAGTCCTCGACCAGCATGGGGTTGGTGTTGTTGATGTGGGTGTACACCCGGTGCGGGCTCCCGAGCGACGCGAGCCGCTCGAGGCTTCCGCCGGGGCCGGACACCGGCAGGTGATCCATCTCCCGGGCGCTGCGCTCGCCGATTCCCAGCGCGATCAGCTCGTCGTCGGTCCAGAAGGTCCCGTCGAAGAGCACCAGGTGAGCCGTGCCGAGACGGCCGAGCAGCGCCTCGTCGAGCCCGCCGCATCCGGGAACGAAGGCGCAGACTCCACCGGTCGCGCCGTCGCGGACCAGCAGGCCGACGGTGTGTCCCGCCTCGTCCCCAGCGGCGAACCGGGGCGGTCCCGCGGGCACCGGGAAGCTCGACACGGTGAGACCGCTGGGACAGCCGTCGCGGTACGACAGCGGCACGGACGCTTCCAGGGCAAGATCTTCGAGACGCACGTTGGCGAAGGCACGAGCGACCGGGACGATTCGCGAGTCGTGCTCGAGGATGCGGCGAACCGCGGTGGTCGCATGGATCTGCAGGTCGCGCCCCTCGCGCAACAGCAGGATTCCGAGGGTGTGGTCGAGCTCGCCGTCGGTGAGGACGACGCCCTCGATCGGCGAGTGGCGGAGGGCGGCGGGCTCCGCCATGGGCAGGCGGGCGACCTGTGCGTGAACATCCGGCGACGCGTTGAGCAGAAACCATCGCCGCCCGTCGGCGCTCACGGCAGCCGAGGACTGGCTGCGGTGCCGAGCCCGCGCCGGCTCGCGGCGCGCGAGCCGGCAGGGAGGACACCAGCAGTTCCATTGGGGGAACCCGCCGCCCGCGGCGGTCCCGAGAAGCGTCACCAGCACCGGGAAATAGTAAGGGGCCCGCTTTCGCGAGCCCCTCACCGATGGCAGCGCGCCTTAGAGCGTCGCGACGTAGGCGGTGACTTCCATCGTAACGGCCACGACCTCGGCCTCGGGCTTGGTCCACGTCATGAACATCCTCCGGAGTTGAGTTGACGGGCCTTGGAGACCCGGAACGGTGAATTGGGTGCACTCACCCAGCCGGACCGGTTCGGCCCGACGACGCCCTCGGTAATGCAGACCGCATGCCGCGCATGAGCAAACCTGTGCTTCCGATGCAAGCTCATGTGTGGAAAGTGGTTGCGCGACTGGACCAAGTGGGGTGAGGCGGTGAATCGGGCCGTCGGACTGGGTGAGATGGCGCTGGGTGGGTGATATCACCCACCGGCGTCAGCCCTGCAGGCCGTACTTCTTGAGCCGGTAGCGGAGGGTGTCCCGGGAGATGCCGAGGCGCTGGGCCGCGCGAGTCTGGTTGCCGTCGGCCTCCCGGAGGGCCTGCTCGATCAGCGAGCGCTCCCACTGCTCCAGGTCCATTCCCGCGGGCGCCGCCGCCGTGGAGGGCGCCTGCCGGTCTCCACCGCCGGCCCCCGACTCGCCGGGCACCTCGAGGGCCAGATGCTCGATCTCGAGCGTCGGGCCCCGACTCCACAGGACCGCGCGCTCGATGACGTGGCTCAGCTCGCGCACGTTGCCCGGCCAGGGGTAGGCCAGGAGCAGATCATGGGCCCTGGGGTCGATCCGTTCCACCGGTTTTCCGTACTTGGCCCTGAACCGCTGCAGAAAATGCTCGGCCAGGGCGAGCACGTCGGTCCCGCGCTCCCGGAGCGGGGGGAGCCGGAGCAGGATCACCGCCAGGCGGAAGTAGAGGTCCCGCCGGAACCGCTCGCGCTGAGACTCGCGCTCGAGGTCGCGGTTGGTGGCGGCCAGGATGCGAACGTCGATCTTCCGGTCCCGGATGCCCCCGACCCGCCGCACCGTGCGGTCCTCCACCGCCTTGAGGAGCTTTCCCTGCAGCGAGAGCTCGACGTCGCCGACCTCGTCGAGGAAGAGGAACCCGCCCTCCGCGGCCTCGAAGAGCCCCATCCGCGATTCCTTGGCGTCGGTGAAGGCCCCCCGCTCGTGACCGAACAGCTCGGCCTCCATCAGGGTGGCGGGGAGCGCGGTGCAGTTCACCTCGATGAAGGGCTTGGTGACCCGCCGGCTGCCGGCGTGGATGGTGCGGGCGACCAGCCCCTTGCCGGTGCCGGTCTCCCCGATGATGAGCACCGGCGGGGTCTCGTCCAGTGCCGCGATCTGGCGGGCCTGGTCGAGCACCGCGCTCAGCGCCGGTGAATCGCCGACGACGCCGGCGAAGGGGACGTCGCGGGCGGCCTGCCGCCGATAGTAGGAGAGCTCCTGCCGAAGCTGGGAGTGCTCGTGCGCGCGATCGGCGAGCAGCTTCAGCTCCTCGAGGTCCACCGGCTTCTTCAGGTAGTCGAACGCGCCGAGCTTCACGGCCTCGACCGCTCCCTCGATGGTGCCGTAGGCGGTCATGATGATGACCGGAATCGCGGGGTCGAACTCCCGGATCCGGCGCAGCAGCTCGATACCGTTCATTCCCGGCAGCCGCACGTCGGAAAAGATCACGTCGGGCCGCAGGGTCTCGAGGAGCCCGAGGGCCTGCTCCGCGTCCGAGGCGACCTCGGCCTCGTAGCCCGACTCCAGCAGGAACGCCTTCACCGCCCGCGCCAGGGTCCGCTCGTCGTCCACGATGAGCACGGTGCCGCTCACGCGGAGCCTCCCACGGGGAGCCGCACCCGCGCGGTCGTGCCCGAGCCGGGGGTGCTGTCGATCTCCAGCCGCCCGCCGTTCTGTTCCACGTAGCGCTTGGCGATGGCGAGGCCCAGCCCGGTGCCGTCCTGCCGGGTGGTGAAGAACGGCTCGCAGACCGAGGGGAGGACGCCGGCCGGAATTCCCGGGCCGGTATCGCCGACCTCGATCACGACTTCGCCGCCGGTGCCATCGCCGCCGGCCGCCCGGGCGCCGAGCCGAAGCCGCCCGCCGGAGGGCATCGCGTCCAGCGCGTTGGAGACCAGCTCGAGGAGCGCCTGCTCCAGCTGCATCGGATCCACCCGCACCTCGGGAAGATCGGCGGGGAGGTCCAGCTCCAGCCCGACCCCGCGCTCGCGCAGCGGCTCGACGAAGGCGGGAAGCAGATTCTCGACCACCCGGTCGAGACGCTCCGGCATGGGATGATAGGGTGCGGGGCGACTGAAGCTGAGCAGGTGACTGATGCGGCGGTCCAGCCGGTCCACCTCGTCCACGATGGCGTCGAGGTGCTCCCCCGCCGACGGGGCGTCGGGATGGCGGCGCACCACCTGGGCGGCGGCGCGCAGGCTAGCGAGCGGGTTCCGGAGGCCGTGGGCCACCGCGGCCGCCATCTCACCGATCGAGGCGAGCTTCTCCGATTGCACCAGCTGCGCCTGGGTGTGCTCGAGCTTCGCGACGTTCTGCCGCAGACTCTCCGTCATCCGGCCGAAGGCGCGCGCCAGCTCGCCGATCTCGTCCCGGGAGGTCGGGTTCACGGGGTGATCGAGCCGGCCCGATCCCACCACGGCCATGGCCGAGGTCAGCTCCCGGATCGGCCGGGCCAGACCCCGTGAGATCCGCCAGGACGCGAAGAGTCCGCCGGCGAGTGTGAGCGCGATGATGGCCAGCAGCGTACGGCCTTCTCCCGCGAGGATCTCCTCGAGCCTGCTGTAGGCTCCCCGCACGCTCGACTCGCGTGCCCGGCGATACACCTCGCGATTCATCTGGGTCAGTGCGGGCTGGAGCCGGCCCTGGAGCTCCCGCTGAGCCAGGGCGAACGCCTCGTCGCGGCGGCCGGCGTCGGCCAGACCGAACACGCTTTCCCCCACCGTGCGGATCTCGCTCTGCAGGCGGACCACCCCGTCGGCGAGCTGGGACTCGTCGGGGCCGAGCTCCGCACGCCAGCGGTCCTCCCAATAGTCGACCACCTCGCCGGCGAGGTCGAACTCACGGCGCGCACCGGGATCGAGCCCGCTCAGGTAGCGCCAGACGATCTCGCCCTGGTCGAACATGGCGGTCTCCAGCTCCGCGTAGGTGCGGGTTCGGGCCATGCTCTCCCCCAGCGCCTCGAGCGCGCGGCGCTCCAGGCGGTTGCTCCGGATGGCCTCGGCTCCCACCAACAGTGCGGGGAGGACCATGAACGAGAAACCGAGCAACAGCTTGCGCTGGAAGGTCACGGGTCAAACATATCCGTCCCGGTCCCTTGACGCTCTCTTCGCGACCGTGCATTGTTGGTCGCCTCTCCTCACTCACCCCAAGAAAAATCCAAGTTAGCTCCCACGCGCGGAGGTCAGATGCGGTCCCGGATCGTATGGCGTGCCCGCGAGCTCCCCCTGGCGGCCGTGCTCCTCGCCGCCCTCGCCGCAGGGTGTACCGAGTCGAACCCGCCCACCTCACCGCAGACGGCCATGACCGGCGTCTCCACCGCGCTGTCCGAGGCCGACCTGCGCGCCGCGACCGGCCGCGGGATCGATGCCGAGTTCACCCGGCTCGCCAAGCAGATCCCCGGGTTCGGCGGGATGTACTACGACCGCGCGGGCAAGCTCAACGTCTACATGAAAGCGCCCGCCGGGAGCGCCGCGCTCAGGAGCACGGACGTGCTGGGCACCCTGCGCTCGGCGGGCGGCGCGGCGGTTCAGCGGCGCCTCGGCAAGAGCGGGACGGTGGTCACCCAGGCCGCGAAGTACGACTACAACGAGCTGCAGGCGTACCGCAGCAGGCTGTCGAAGATCTTCAGCGTGAAGGGCGTGGTCTTCACCGATACCGACGAGGCACAGAACCGGCTGCGGGTGGCGATCGAGCCGGGTGCCAGGGAGCAGGACGTGGTGCGCGCACTCGAGCGGGCCGGTGTGCCGCGCGATGTGGTCATCATCAGCCGGGTGTCCGCGGTCAAGCGGGTGAAGACCCTTCAGGATCGCGGGCGGCCGGTGACGGGCGGTGCCCAGATCGTCTTCCCGGCGCCCTCGGAGGGGCCGGGGCTCCTCTTCGTGTGCAGCGTGGGCTTCAACGCCAGACTCGCGAGCCACCCGGACAAGGAGTTCTTCGTCACGGCCTCGCATTGCTCGGACGTCCAGGGCGGGAACCAGCGAACCCCGTACTACCAGCCGCTGCCCAGGGGCGGCGACCCGAAGACCGACAGGATCGCGGTCGAGTTCAAGGATCCGCGCTACGGCAATGCCGGCGGGCTGTGCGTGTACGAGGGCTTTCGCTGCCGGCTGAGTGACGCGCTGCTGGCGCGGTATACCAACGGCAACTTCTCCGATTTCGGCACCGTCGCCCGCACCACCTTCGGGCTTCAGCGCATCGGCTCACTCAGGATCGACAGGAACGACCCCCGGTGGACCATCGTCACCGAGTTCGGCTTTCCCTTCGAGGGGGAGATCGCGCACAAGGTCGGCAGGACGTCGGGCTGGACCCGCGGCCCGGTGATCTTCACCTGCGTGGACACCGGTGTGAACGGCACCGACGTGGTCCAGATCTGTCAGGACTGGGTGCTGGCGGGCTCGCAGGCCGGCGACAGCGGCGCGGGCGTGTTCGAGCAGGTCGGCGAGAACGAGATCGCACTCGTCGGCATCCTGTGGGGCAGCGGAACTCTCGACGGGGCGCCGGTCTTCATCTTCAGCGCGATGGAGCAGATCGAGCAGGAGCTCGGCCAGCTGAGCACGTCTAACTTCGACCTGCTCGCCTCGGCACCGTAGCGCTCAAGGGCATCGCAGCGCTCAAGGGCGACCGCAGCGCTCAAGGCGCCGCGGCCTCGGCACCATCCGCCCCTCGGCGTCGACGGCCACCACGCCGTCGTCGGTCGAGGCGAGCCAGGCCTCGAAGATCCCCGCATCCACCGCGTCCACGGGGCCGGGTCCAGGGGGAAGGGTGCAGAGCACATGAGAACGGAATCGGAGCCGCCGCAAGCACGGACGCGGCGCTCCGCTCGAGCCCAGCCTTTTCTATTGCCTGGCCAATCGGAACTTCATAGGTTAGACCAACCTGCCCGTGGGAGGCGCGCCGATGTCGGATGCATTCCTCAGCTCCGACGACTTCGACGAACAAGCCCATCAACTCTACAACGAAGGCCGATACGATGACGCCCTGATGGTATTGAAGGAAGGGATCGCGCTCTACCCCCACGCCGTCGAGCTCCACATCGGAAAGGCATACGCCCACCTCGCCCGGGAGGAATACGCCTGGTCGCGGCGGAGCTTCGAGAACGCGCTGAGCCTGGACCCGGACCACGAGGATGGCCTCGCGGGGATCGGCGAGGCCCTGCTCAAGCTGGGCGACCGCGACGGCTCCATGAAGGTCTTCGAGCGGATCCTCCAGCTCGGCTTCCAGGAGGATCACGAGCTGATGCTCCAGGTGGGGCGTGCGCTGTTCCGCGAGGGCCTGATCGGCCCGGCGCATCGTTTCTTCGATCTCGCGGCCGCGGCCCACCCCGACTCCCCCGACGCGGCCGCCTGCCTGGGCTATGCCGCGCACCGGCTGGGCAACGACGCGGGCTCGCTCTACTGGCTGCGCCGCTCGCTGGAGCTGGAGCCCAGCTTCGCCGAGGCGCGCATCTACCTGGCCAACCTGCTCTACGACCGCGGCGAGACCGAGGCCGCGCTGCACCAGTTCGAGCGGACCCAGCCTGAGGACCACTTCGACGAGCTCGGCATCTGGCGCCACATCGAGCTCAAGAAGTCGGTCTACCGGCTGCCCGACGAGGATCCCGAGCTGAAGCCGTGGCTGGCCCGCCTGGCGGAAGTCGCCGGCGAGCCGGACCCCATCGACATGCTGCTCGCGGAGGTCGAGGCCTCCCACGCCGACGGCGGGATTCGCGACCCGCACCAGCTCGAGCTGTTCGGCACTCTCCTGAGCGAGCTGCACGCGATGCAGAAGAAGCCGGGACAGGGCGAATCGCACCTCGTGGTCACGCTGTCGGGCCAGTCCATCCGGGGCGACTGGGAGGAGATCCTGCTCCAGATGAAGGCCGCGGACGGCGAGTGGGCCCACGGATCGTTGAGTGACTTCATGACCAGCCTGGCGCGCCGGGGGCATGCCGAGACCGGTGTCGTCATCCCGACCACCGACGCGGAGGCGTTCATTCGCGGCAGCGCCGAGGCGGGCGTGCTGCGCATCGTGCAATAGGCGGTACAGCGTGAATGTTGAAGTGGCCGCTTCCTACTGGACTGCCGGCGTCAGAAAGGAAATCCTTCCGAACGGTCTCACCGTCCTGATCCAGCCCGATCACTCCGCTCCGGTGGTCGCGGTCGTCACCCACGTCAAGGCGGGCTTCTTCGACGAGCCCGACCGCTGGACCGGGATCTCCCACGTCCTCGAGCACATGTTCTTCAAGGGCACCCGTCGCCGGGGGGTCGGGGCGATCGCGCGGGAGACCAAGAGCGTGGGCGGCTACCTCAACGCCAGCACCACGTACGACCACACCACCTACTTCACCGTCCTGCCCGCCTCGGGTCTCGAGGCCGCGCTCGACATCCAGTCGGACGCCCTCCGCAACTCCGTCATAGACCCGGGCGAGCTGGCTCGCGAGCTTCAGGTCATCATCCAGGAAGCCAAGCGGAAGCTGGACTCGCCATCCTCCGTGGCCTACGAGACGCTGCACGAGGTGATGTTCGACCGGCACCGCATCCGGCGCTGGCGAATCGGACGGGAGGAGGAGCTCGCCCGCCTCACCCGGGACGATCTCTGGGCCTACTACCGATCCCGCTACGTGCCCGAGCGCACCATCGTCTCGATCGTGGGCGCGGTGGACCCCGAGCGAGCCCTGGCCCTCGCGCGCGCGGCGTACGCCGACTGGCCGCCGATGGCGGGGGCGGTGGATCGATCGCCCGAGGAGCCGGAGCACCGCGAGGTCCGAGCGCGGACGCTCCGGGGAGACGTGACCCAGGCCGAGCTGGTGCTCGGCTGGCACGCGGTGCCCCCGCTGCATCCCGACGCCACCGCGCTCGATCTCGCCGCGGCCGTACTCGGCTCGGGGCGGGGGAGCTGGCTCTACCGCTCCCTTCGCGAGCCCGGCACCGTGACCTGGGTGGCGGCGCACAACTACGCGCCGACGGAGCTGGGCGTCTTCAGCGTGAGCGCGGAGCTCCGACCGGACCGACTCGAGTCGGCGGTCAATGGGATCGCGGAGGCGATCTCGCGCATCGCCCTGGTCGGGCCCGGCGCCGAAGAGCTGGAGCGGGCCCGTACTCTGGTGCGCGCACGCTGGGCGCGCCGGCTCGAGTCCATGGAGGGGCGGGCGAGTGCGCTCGCCGCGGCCGAAGCCCTGGAAGACGTCGGGCTGCTCGACCGGGAGTATGCGATGCTCGGCGCCGTCGGGCCGGACGAGGTCCGCGAGGCCGCGGCCCGCCATCTCCTCCCGGACGCCGTCGCCGGGGTAGCCTATCTGCCGACGGGGAGCGGGCGGGACCTCACCGCCGACGCTCTCGGACGAGCCTTCGCGGTGACGGAGGTGCACCCCGCACGCGCCACCGTCGCGCCCAAACCCGAGCGGCGGCCGGCGGTGCCTGCCGGCCGCAGCGAGGAGCACGGCGTGTCGGTCAGCCGGCTGCCCGGCGCCGATCTGCTGGTGTACCGGAAGTCCGGGGTCCCGCTGGTGAATCTCGGGATCTACGTTCCGCGCCGCCGATTCGATCCGCCGAACCAGGCCGGGCTCGGGTCGCTGCTGTCACGCGCGGCGGTGCGCGGCGCGGGCGAGCTGGACGCGGCGGGGCTCGCGTTCGCCTTCGAGCGGCTGGGCGGCAGCCTCGCCACCAGCTCGGCGTCGGACTGGCTCGGTTTCGGCGCATCGGTGCTGTCCGAGAACCTCTCCGAGGCGGCCACGCTGCTGGATACCGTCTTCACCCGGCCGCACCTGAAGGATGCCGACGTTCTGGCGGAGCGGGGGCTCATGGTCGCCGAGGCCGAGCAGGTGGCCGACGACATGTTCCGCTATCCCTTTCAGCTGGCTTTCTCCGCGGCCTTCGGCCAGTCGGGATACGGCCTCCCGGTCGGCGGCCTGCCGGAGACGCTGGCGGCCATCGCCCCGGCCGACGTTCGGGCGTGGCACGCCGCGGCGATGGGCGACGTGCGTCCGGTCGTGATCGCCGTCGGCGACGTGGATCCGGCCCGGGCGTCGGACGAGCTCGCCGGCGTGTTCGGCGCGCGGCCGCCGGTGGCGCCATCCACCCTCACCGAGCGGGTCGAGTGGATGCCGGGCGACGGCGCCGAGACGCCGGTCCGGGTGGTATCGAGGGATAAGGCGCAGGCCGCGCTCGCGATGGCCTTCCCCGGTCCGTCCCGCCGCGACCCGGACTACGCCGCTGCGCAGGTGTGGGGCGCCGTGGCCAGCGGACTGGGCGGGCGGCTGTTCGAGGCGCTGAGAGACCGGCGGTCGCTGGCTTACACCGTCGTCGCCACGGCGTGGCAAAAGGCCCGAGGCGGCGCGCTGCTCACCTACATCGCGACGTCGCCGGAGCGGGAGGAGGAGGCCCGCGAGGAGATGCTGGTGGAGCTGGAGCGGTTCACCAGGGAGCCGGTCACGGAGGCGGAGCTGCGGCAGGCCGTGAGCTATCTGGCGGGCCAGGCGGAGGTGAGCCGGCAGAGCGGCGGTGCGGTGGCGGGAGAGATCCTGGAGGCCTGGCTGGCCGGCGGTGGGCTCGTGGAGCTGGAGGACCCCGCGGCGCGGTTCCTGGCGGTCGGTGCGGAGGACATCCTCCGGGTCGCGGCCACATCACTCGATCCGACCCGGAAGGCGGAAGGCGTGGTGCGCGGGACGGGAGCCGGCCGCTCGCCGGCCGCGGCGATGTCGGGCTGATCAGAGCGCCGCGCCGAACCTCCGGGCGATCACCTCGGCGCCGCGCGAGGCATCCGCCGGCTCGCGCGCGACGACGTCCACCAGGCAGATTCCTTCCTCGGGCACGGCGTGGATCACGACGTGCCCGTTGTGACACAGCATGCCCACCGAGATGCCGCGGGGCCCCTCACGGACGACCGGCGGCCCCAGGGCCGACATTCCCACCGCGCCTGCCGCCGCCACGACCACCGACGACAGCCCATCCACGTCGGCCAGCCTGGCCGAGACCAGGTCGGTCAGCTCGAGAATCGCCTGATTGAAGGTGGGGCTCACGGGCGCGCCGGAAAGCTGGCCACCGCGTCCCGGTAGCCTTCGGGGACGCCGACGTCGAAGAACCTCGCCTCGCTCACCACCCCGGCCAGCGCCCCGCGCCTGGCGAGCCGCTGCATCACCGGGACATCGTCGAGCTCCGCGCCGGCCGGGATGCCGCGTCCCACTTCCTCGAACTCCTCGAGTATGCCGGCGGGAAACACGATCCGGCCGATCGGTGTGACCGCCGCGGCCTCGCCCGCCGTATCGAAGCGCCCCTTCCCCTTGTCGGCGATGTCGGTCACCCGCAGCCACCCGTCCGGGGCGCGCTCGACTCGCGCCCGGCCGGTGGCACCCTTCAGGGCCGCGCCTTCCCGCGAGATCTCGGCAAGGAGCACGGTCGCCAGACGGGTGGCGCGGTGAGTGCGGAGCAGGGGGATTGTCGGGTTGGGTCCCAGGAACAGATTGTCCGGGAGCAGGGCGACGAAAGGCTCGCTGCCCACCTGGTCGCGGACCCGGAGGAAGGCGTCGCCCAGACCCCGGGGATGCTCCTGCGGGACGAACTCGAGCTCGAGCGGCCCGGCGTAGCTGCGGGCCACCGCTTCGAGGATCGGCTTGTGGGGGTTGGTGATGATGATGGCGCGGAGCAGCCCGGCGTCCGCGGCTTCGTCCAGGGTCCAGTGCAGGACCGGCCGCAAGGCGACCGGCAGCATCTCCTTGGGCAGCCAGCGGGTAATCGGATACAGGCGGGTACCGAGTCCCCCGCAGGGTATGACCGCGGTCTCCAGCATGTCAGCGGATGTACTTGGCGACGAGTATCTTGTACGCCAGGCGCCGCAGGTCGGGGCCTGCCAGCGAAAGGAGCAAGGTGTCCGAAAGTAGTCCTCGCCAGAGGGGGGATCAAGGCCGGTCACGGTGGACGACGGCGGACCTGCTCAGCGTCGTGCGCATCCCGCTCGCGGTCGCCTTTCCGCTGGTCTCCAACCGCTGGCGGCTGGTCATCCTCGGCATCGCGGCGGGCACCGATCTGCTCGACGGGCCTCTGGCGCGCCGGTTCGGCGCCTCGGCGCTGGGAAGCCTGATCGATCCGGTGGCGGACAAGCTCTTCATGGCGTCCGCCTTCGGCGTGGTGGCGGTCTCAGGCCGACTGGAGCCGTACGAGATCGCGGGGGTTCTGCTGCGGGACATCGTGGCGACGGTCGCGTTCGTCGTCACGCTCTTTTCCAAGCGCCCGCGCGCCATCCCCGCCCGGGCCGGCGGCAAGGCGGTCACGGTGGCCCAGGTGCTCACGCTGGTGGCCTTCCTCACCGAGTCCTCGCTGCTCCGACCCATGGCGTGGGCCACGACGGCGATCGCCGTCTACGCGATCTGGGACTACTACCGGGTCGCGCCGGCCGCCGAGCGGCGGGTGGGAGGAGCGGAAGGATGACGTCCGAAACGAAGCGCGCCGGCGTGGTGTGGCAGAGCGGTCTGGTCTTCCGGGGCGGCGAAGCGGGCGGGCCGGAGGTGGTGATCGACGGCGACAACCGGGCGGGACCCGGCCCGATGGTCACGCTGCTGCTCGCAGCGGCGGCGTGCACCGGCTCCGACGTCGTCGTCATCCTGGAGAAGATGCGGGTGACGCTCCGCGAGCTCCGCATCGAGGTCACGGGCGTCAGGCGGGAGCAGGAGCCGAGGCGGTACACCTCGATCCGCTTCGACTTCCATGTGGCCGGAGAGGGGGTGGACGAGCCCCGGGCGCGGCGCGCCGTCAGCCTGTCGCTGGAGAAATACTGCTCGGTCGTCGCCTCGCTCGCGCCCGACATCCAGATCACCTATGGCCTCACGCTGGCTTAGCGTGGTGGCGGCGCTGGTGGCCGCTGCCCCCGCCGGCGCTCAACAGGTGAAGGAGCTGGGCATACAGGCCGTCGGAACCCTCTCCGATCCGGCGCTGGCCGTGGGCGGCGTGTACGGGGCCTGGCGCCCGTCATCGCGAGGCCGGATCTCGGCGGCGCTCGGCCTGGGCGGCAGCGACGGCCAGACGGCGTGGCGGGGGGAGCTGCTGGGTCACTTCCTTCTCGCTCCCGCGAGGCGGCAAGGAGTGGGCGTCTACCTGGCGGGGGGCGTGGCGGCCGTGGGCGGGCCGGCGGAGCGCGGCTATCTCGTCCTGGCGATCGGGCTCGAGGACCGGCCAGGCGGGCCTTCGGGATGGTTCGCGGAGGCCGGTGTGGGGGGCGGGGCGCGCCTCTCGGCGGGCTATCGGTGGCGGTGGTTCCCGGCGTGGTGGCGCCTGGTGCCATGAAGAAAGCGCCCCGGGGTGTGTACCCCGGGGCGCTGCGTCCTTACAAGAGGGCTCAGGCGGCGCCCGATGCCGCTGTCTCGGCCTTCCGCTGGACCGGCTGGCTGAACCGCTCACCCAATACCCGGAGCTGGTCGAGCTCTTCCTTGCTCAGGTCCTCGTACCGATCGGCCAGGTACAGCATGGTGTCGTCGAACCAGTCCTTCTGATGCTCCGGAAGGGCGTCGATGACGCCGCAGCGGAGGATGTGGCTGAACATCTCATCACGGGCCTGGGAGAATGACACCGCTTCGGAGTCGCGCCGGAGTTTCTTCGTCTTCATCTACCTTCCTTCTCACGGCAAGATTACCGTGTGTGTGGGGGCTGGGGTCACGATCAATATAAACTGTTTGCACCTTTTGGTGCAAAGGGTTGTTCAGCGCGAATGACGGGTCGCGGCACGGGCCTCGAGGACCCAATTTCGCGATCGAAGCCGGAGGGGCTGTGATGCCTCCCACACTCCGCGCTCGTGTTATCATTACCCCTGCATGGCAGACCACGACGAAGTGTATGACGATGCCCGGGCGGATCGGCTGGCGGCCCTGCTTCGAGGGCTGGCCCGGCGGATCCAGGAGCTCGACGAGGCGGGCCAGCTGTTGCGCGGGGCGCCGGAGCTTCTTCGACTGATGGGCGACGCCCGCAGCGAGCTGTTCCACTATGAGGTCCGCAGCACCTACGATTCTCCCGAGGTGGCGGACAGCCGCCGCATCGTGGAGGACGCTCAGCGACAGGATCCGTTCCACGACGAGCCGGAGGATGACGAGCCATGGCGGCGACGCCCGTCCGAATGAAGCGTTTCTACGCCATCCTCGCGGGGATCGCCCTCGTGGGAATCGGGGCCCTGGGCTTCCTCGCGTCCCGCCCCCGCGTGGCGAGCATTCCCGCCAATGTGACCGTTCAGCCGGCCGACACCGCGGGGTTCCGCGGGTACATCAAGGGCTCGGAGAGCGCGCCGGTCGAGATCACCGAGTACGCCGACTACCAGTGCCCTTTCTGCCAGACCTTCGCCACGCTCCAGATGCCGACGATCGAGGAGCGCCTCATCAAGACCGGCAAGTTGCGGTGGCGCTATCGCGATTTTCCGCTGCAGCAACACGAGTTCGCGCGTCTGGCCGCCCATTCGGCCGCCTGCGCGGACGAGCAGGGCAAGTACTGGCAGCAGCATGATCGCATCTACGAGGGCCAGGCGGAGTGGTCGGCGGCCCGGGATGCCGGGGATCACTTCCGGAACTACGCGCGCGACATCGGGCTGGATCTCGCCCGCTACGACCAGTGCATGAAGTCGGGGAAATACGCCGGCAGGATTCAGGCCAGCCTGGAGGAGGGCCAGCGGGCTGGTGTCGCCTCCACGCCGACGCTGCTGGTGGGGAACCGTCTGTATCAGGGCCGCATCGACTCCGATGCGATCAGGCGCCTGGTGGACTCCCTGGCGCCTTCCACTCCATGAATCTCGAGGGGAGCGCGGCCGCGCGGCGCGGGAACGCCTGAGTGTCAGTTTCTGAATCGAAGGCGCCGCCTCACAGAAGTGCGCTGGCGGCGCTCGCCTTCACCGCGCTCGGCGTGGTGTTCGGCGACATCGGGACCAGCCCGCTCTATGCCATCAAGGAGTGCTTCAGCGGGCACCACAGCATCCCGCCCACCCCGGAGAACGTGATCGGCGTTCTCTCCCTGATCTTCTGGTCCATCAATTTCATCGTCTCGTTCAAGTACATCACCTTCGTCCTCCAGGCGGACAACCGGGGTGAGGGAGGGACGTTCGCACTGCTGGCGCAGGTGCGCCCCCGGAGGCAGGCCGGGGGCGGCCGGCTCGCGCTCCTGACGATGGGCCTGTTCGGTGCCGCCCTCCTGTACGGCGACGGGGTCATCACTCCTGCGATCTCGGTGCTGGGCGCGATCGAGGGCGTCACGGTGGCGGCGCCGGCGGTGCACCACTGGGTCTGGCCGATCGCAGCGGTGGTCATCACGGCCGTGTTCGCGGTGCAGAAGCACGGCACCCACCGGATCGGGCGAATGTTCGGGCCGGTGATGGCGGTGTGGTTCCTCGCGATCGCACTGCTGGGCATCCGCGGCATTCTGATGGCCCCGGAGGTGCTCAAGGCCGTGAACCCCTGGTACGCCGTCGACTTCTTCGTGCGCGACGGCGTCCAGGGTTTTCTCATCCTGGGCTCGGTCGTCCTGGTGGTGACCGGCGCGGAGGCGCTCTACGCCGACATGGGCCACTTCGGCCGGCGGCCGATCCGCCTGAGCTGGTTCGCGGTGGTGCTGCCCTGCCTCCTGCTGAACTACTTCGGCCAGGCCGCGCTGCTGATGGTGTCCCCCCAAGCCAGGACCAACCCCTTCTTCTCGCTCGCGCCGTCCTGGGCGCTCTACCCGATGGTCGCCATCGCGACCGCGGCCGCGATCGTGGCGTCCCAGGCCCTCATCTCGGGGGCGTTCTCGCTCACCCGCCAGGCGGTCCAGCTGGGGTACATCCCGCGGGTGACGGTGGTGCACACCTCGAGCAGCCAGATGGGCCAGATCTACATCCCCGAAGTGAACTGGGCGCTCTGGCTCGGATGCCTCTTCCTGGTGGTCGTGTACCGCAACTCGAGCAACCTGGCGGCGGCGTACGGGATCGCCGTCACGGGAACGATGCTGACCACCACGCTGCTGTTTCACACCATCCTCTGCGAACGGTGGAAGTGGCCCCGCTGGCGCGCGCGGGCGCTCACATCGCTGTTCCTGGCAGTGGACCTGGCCTTCTTCAGTGCCAATCTGATAAAGATTCAGGAGGGGGGCTGGTTCCCCATCCTGGTCGGCATCGGGGTGTACGTGCTCATGACCACGTGGAGCCGGGGCCGGGCACGGCTCCAGGCGATCGTGAGGGAAAACACGCTCCAGATGGACCTCTTCCTGGCCGACGTGGCCCGGCGCAAGCCCGTTCGGGTGCCCGGCGTCGCGGTCTTCCTCACCTCGGACGTCGCCGGAGCCCCGCCGGTGCTCCTCCACCATCTCAAGCACAACAAGGTGCTCCACGAGAAGGTCATCCTGATGTCGGTGGTGACCGAGGAGATCCCGGCCGTGGACGAGGACGAGCGGGTCGAGAGCAGGGCGCTCGGCGAGGGCTTCTACAAGGTGATCGCCCACTACGGGTTCATGGAGTCGCCCGACATTCCCCGGGCGCTGGCCCAGCTGAGCGCCGGGTCGGCCAACGGTCCTCCCATCGTGATCAAGGCGCTCGAGACCAGCTTTTTCCTCGGCCGCGAGACGCTGATCGCGATGCGGAACACGCCTTCCACCACGCCGGTGCCCGACCCGATCGGCCGGATGTCGATGTGGCGGAAGCGGCTCTTCATCCTCATGACCAGGAACGCCCGCTCCGCCACGGCCTTCTTCGGGCTGCCGCCGAACCGCGTGGTCGAGCTGGGCGCGCAGATCCAGTTCTAGCCCCCTCTATCGCCTGCCCGTCGTTTGCGGTAGACTCTCGCGGAGTGCACCGCAAGCGGTCGCACCCGCGGTGTGATCCGGCCTTGTAAGTGATTTTTCCCGCGTTAGTTACCACGCGTGGCACCGGACTCGCCTTCCCCTGATTGCAGCCGCGACACTACCGTCCGGCGAGGCGTCGATCCGCCCGATAAGAGCACACCCGGAGTGATCCGGGGCCGCAAAACTAGAGGTCTCACCTGACGACGGTGAGATAGCTCGGTGCCGAAGGAGGATGGATGAGAACCCCGCAGGAGGTGGAGCGCGGCTTGTCCGCTCCCGATACACTCGGCCTGGAATCCAGGGTCGAGATCCGCAAGGCCGCGATGCAGCTGCTGGAGGCGATGCCGGAAGGAACCGGACGGCTGGTCATCGACCTCGGCCGCACCCGGCACGTGGATTCCGCGGGACTCGGTGCGCTCATGCTGATTCAGCGCGCCGCCGCAGAGCGACGCCAGACCGTGGTCCTCCGCAACCCCAGCGAGGAGATCCGCTTCCTCCTCGTGCTCACCAAGCTCTCCGACCTCTTCCACATCGAGCTGGGCGATGACTGAGTGGGCGCTCCGTGCCATCGGGGGCGCTCGGCTATGGACGCGTCACCCGTGATCCATTAGTGTATCCCGCTGGCGTCTCTCTCCTTAATCGCGGTGCCCACCGGCACCGGTTCGCGGGGTGCGAGGCATGACCCAGGCGGCACGCCGCCGGCGGGTGCTCATCGTGGAGGACGAGCCGGCGCTGCGGCTCAGCTACGATCGAGCCTTCCGGCCGAGGTACGATCTGGCGTTCGCAACCAACGGTGCCGAGGCGATGGAGCAGCTGGAGCAGCATCGTCCCGACGTGGCGGTCCTCGACATGCGTCTGCCCGATACCGACGGCATCGAGCTGCTCCGCCGCATCCGCCTGTCGCACCCGGACCTGCCGGTCATCATCACGACCGCCTACCTGAGCATCGAGCCGCAGCTCAAGGTGCTCGACCTGCCGCACTCGGGTTACATCGTCAAACCCTTCCGACTCGACGAGCTCGGCGCGCGCATCGATGCCATCCTCTGACGGCGCCGGGAGTCCCGCGCTGCTCGAGGCGCGCGGGCTCCGGCGGTCGTTCGGCGGACTTCGAGTGCTGCGCGGCGTGGACCTGGTCGTGCGGCCCGGCGAGGCGGTGATCGTCGCCGGGCCCAACGGCGCCGGCAAGAGCACGCTGCTCCGCCTGCTCGCCGGGCTGATGCGCCCCACGGCGGGCGAAGTCCGGGTCCTGGGGCGACCGCTGCGCGGCGGGGGAGAGGACGCGCGGCGCGCGATCGGCTTCGTCTCGCACCATTCGCTCCTCTACGACGACCTCACGCTGGCGCAGAACCTCACCTTCGCCGCGCGGCTGTACTCGCTTCCCGCGCCGGCGGCGGCGGCCCGCGCGGCGCTCGAGTCGGCGGGGCTCGCCTCCAGGGCCGACGACTCGCCGCGCCGGCTGAGCCGGGGACTCACCCAGCGGGCCTCGATCGCCCGCGCGCTGCTGCATGGGCCGAGGGTACTGCTGCTCGACGAGCCGTTCACCGCGCTGGACGCGACGGCCGCCGAGCGGCTGCGGGAGGAGCTGGCCCGGCGCATGGCCGCAGGGCTCGGGCTGGTAGTGGTCACCCACCGGCTGGGGGAAGTGTGGGGGCTCGCGACCCGGGTCATGGTGCTGGCCGACGGCCAGTGGGCCTGTGACGAGCCGCGGGGCGAAAGCCTCGAGGCGTTCCTCCCCCGCTATCACGGCCTGATCGGTGCCTGACGCCATCCGCCTGGCGCTCGCGATCGCGGCGAAGGACATCCGTGCGGAACTGCGGAGCCGCACCGCGCTGCTCTCCGCGGTGGTGTTCGCCGCGCTGGTGCTGGTGGTCTTCAATTTCGCCCGGGATCCCACCGCGCTCGCCGCGGTGGACCTGGCCCCGAGCGTCCTGTGGGTGACCTTCGCGCTGGCCTCGATGGTGGCGCTGAACCGGGCGTTCACCATCGAGCGGGAGAACGGCGCCCTCGACGGCCTGCTCCTCGCGCCGGTGCCGCGCGGCGCGGTCTTCCTCGGCAAGCTGCTGGCGAACCTCGCGTTCGTCGGCACGGTCGAAGCGGTGACGCTGCCGCTGTTCGTCCTGTTCTTCAACGTGGATCTGGGACACGCGCTGCCCGGCATCCTGGGCGTGACCGCGCTCGCCACGATAGGATTCGTCGCGGTGGGCACCATCTTCAGCGCCATGGCGGTCCGCACCCGGTTCGCCGAGCTGATGCTGCCGGTGCTGCTGCTGCCCTTCATGGTGCCGCCGCTCATCGGCGCCGTGCAGGTGACCGCGCGGCTGCTCGCCGGACGTCCGTTGAGCGAGATGCTGGGATGGCTTAGGTTACTCGCCCTCTATGACGTGGTTTTCGTGACGCTCTGCACCATGGTCTTCGCCTCGGTGGTGGACGAATGAGCGGGTCCGGCGCCGCGCGCGCCATGATCCGCCGGGGGACCGCGGTCACCGTGCTGGCGCTGCTCGGCCTCGCGGGCGTGTACCTGCTCGCGCTCCGGTACACGCCGATCGAGGCCCGGCAGGGTCCGGCCCAGAAGATCTTCTACCTGCACGTGCCGGCCGCGTGGACCGCGCTGCTCGCCTTCTCGCTCGTGGGGCTCTGCGGCGGGCTCTATCTGTGGCTGAACGACCGGCGGCTGGACCGCTTCGCGGCCTCGTCGGCGGAGGTGGGCGTGGCGTTCGGCGTGGTGATGCTGACCACCGGCCCGATCTGGGCCAAGCCGATCTGGGGCACCTGGTGGACCTGGGACGCGCGGCTCA
>CAMPKP010000016.1 GCA_946887295.1 uncultured Gemmatimonadota bacterium
TATCTTGAGGGGGTAGTGCCGAAAGGCGTCGCGGTTCGAATCCGCGCCAGGGCATCGACATCGGGGGCGCGCCCACACGCGCCCCCTCATTGCTGACAGGCCACTGTAGCTCAGGGGTAGAGCTCTCGATTCGTAATCGAGCGGTCGTCGGTTCAAATCCGACCAGTGGCTCTCGCTGCACCAACCCCCAATTCGACTCGGCGTCTCCCCCCTCGCCAGGGCGACCATTTCGCGGGCTCATGTCCACTTCTCCGCCGGACTCCCCCACGCCCGCATCCTTGCGCCCAGCGACCGAGACGGGCGAAGAGCGCTATCGTGCGTTCATCGAGCAGACGTCGGAAGGCGTCTGGCGCTGCGACCTGCACGTCCCGATCGACATCCGGATGCCGGAGGACGAGCAGATCGACCGGATCTACGCCCACTCCTATCTCGCCGAATGCAACAACGCGATGGCCCGGATGTACGGCCTCGACAGCGCCGAGCAGATCGTGGGCGTGCCGCTCAGGGACCTGCTCCCCCGGTCGGATCCGGCCAACACCGAGTACCTGCGTGCCTTCGTCCGCGGCGGGTATCGGGTCACCGACGCCGAGTCCCACGAGCTCGGCCGCGACGGCGCGTCCCGCTACTTCCTCAACAACATGGTCGGCATCGTCCGCGACGGGCACCTGTTCCGCGCCTGGGGATCGCAGCGTGACATCACCAGCCGCAAGGTGATCGAGTCGGCGCTCCGCGCGAGCGAGGAGCGCTATCGCGCACTCGTGACGGCGAGCAGCTCGCTGGTGTGGACCAGCGATGCCCACGGCCGGTTCGTCGAGCGCCAGGTCGCGTGGGAGCGCTACACGGGGCAGCCCTGGAGCGAGCACCGGGACCATGGCTGGATCGATGCGCTGCATCCCGACGATCGCGAAGCGGTCCGGCGCGCCTGGCAGCGCAGGGTACGGGAGCCCGGCGCGGCGCGAGACGACCGCGCGCGACTCTGGTCCCTGGAAAAGAACGCCTACCGGCACGTCGTGGGTCGGGCGGTCCCTGTGTTCGAGGGCGCGGGCACCGTCCGCGAGTGGATCGGAACCATGACCGACGTGGAGGAGCGCTGGATCGCCGAGGAGCGGCTGCGCCGCGCCGAGCGTATGGAGACGGTGGGCCGGTTGGCCGGCGGGATCGCTCACGAGGCCAACAACCAGATGTCGGTCATCCTCGGCTCCGCCCGGTTCGTACTGGACCGGACGGACGTCCCCGAGGCGGCGCGGGACGACGTCGAGCACATGCGGCGCGCCGCCGAGCGGACCGCCGGCATCACCCAGCAGCTCCTGGCGTTCAGCCGTCGCCAGGTGCTGCAGCCGCAGGTGATCGATCTCAACGTCCTGGTGCAGGGCTCCGAGCCGATCCTCCGCCGCACGCTGGGCGAGCGCTCCCGGCTCGTGGTGCGTCCGGCCACCGGTTTGGGCCGGGTGAAGGCCGACCCGGGGCAGCTGGAGCAGGTGCTGCTGAATCTGGTGATCAACGCGCGCGACGCCATGCCCGACGGCGGTACCGTCACGATCGAGACTTCCCATGTGACGCTCACGCCGGAATACGCGGGTCGGAAGCCGGTCGCCAGCATCGTTCCCGGTCCCCACCTGCTGCTCAGCGTGGGCGACACCGGGGTCGGCATGGACCGCGAGACGATGGGCCGGGTCTTCGAGCCGTTCTTCACCACCAAGCCCGTCGGCGAGGGCACCGGCCTGGGGCTCGCCACGGTGTATGGGATCGTGAAGCAGAGCGGAGGGTACGTCTGGGCCTACAGCGAGCCGGGACTGGGGACGACGTTCAAGATCTATCTGCCCATGGTGGGCGGGTCCCCGGCGGAGCGCGACATCCACGACTCGATGCCCGTGGCGCTCGACGGCGAGGTGGTGCTGGTAGTGGAGGACGAGCCCAGCGTTCGAATGATCATCGCCCGGGTGCTCCGCGGGCAGGGCTACCGGGTGCTCGAGGCGCCCCACGGCCGCGACGCGATCGCCGTCGCCGGCGATTCCGCTACCCGGATCGACCTCATCGTGGCCGACGTCGTGATGCCCGGGCTCGGGGGCCGGGAGCTGGCGCGCCAGCTCGGCGAGCGCCGGCCGGGGGTGCCGATCCTCTTCACCTCGGGCTATACCGGCCACGACGTCGTGGAGCGCGGCCTGATCGAACGGGACTGGCCGTTCCTGGCGAAGCCCGTGGCTCCGGATGTGCTGGCCCGGAAGGTCCGAGAGCTGCTGGACGCCTAGTCTGCGGACCTCCTAGTCCGCGGACCTCCTAGTCTCTGGCATCGAACCGCGTCATCACTCGCAGCACGAACAGCAGCATCAGCGTCGCCGCCCCCGCCAGCACGTAATAGCCGAGCCCCGCCGCCATCCCGATCGCCGCCGTCGCCCAGATGGAGGCGGCCGTGGTGAGGCCCTGGACCCGGTCCTCGTTCCGGCTCACGAAGATCACACCGCTGCCGAGGAATCCGATGCCGACGGCCACGGCCTGTACGACGCGGATCGGGTCGGCCCGGAAGCCTTCCGAGTCCGGTGGGATCTGCGAGATCGACAGCTGGCCGATCGCCGTGTAGAGCGCCGACGCAATGCCGACGAGCATGTGCGTGCGGAGGCCGGCCATCTTCCTGGCATGCTCGCGCTCCCAGCCCAGCAGCGCCGCGAGGCCGGCGGCCACCAGCAATCGAATCACCAGGAGAAGCTCGGGATGCACAGGGGGCCTCGGGGAAGAGGACCCCGATAAGCTAGCGGCTATCCTTCGTGCCGGCAGGAGCCGAGGCGCTACCGCATGCCGGTGGTGAGCACCCGGCGCAGGGGGTGGCGGGCGTAGATGGGCTGGAGGGCGAAGTAGCGGGCCATGATGGCGGTGCCCGGAACCAGGAGCTCGTACTGGTCGAGGAGCGACGAGGCCGCCGGGTCCCGGCCGGGCGCGCCGGCCGTGGCCTGGAGGAAATGCAGCGCGAAGGCGACCGCCTCGGCCTGATGCTCCGACACGCTGTTATGGCCGTAGCGGCGGGCATCCGGGATGGGCGCGATTCCCTGCCACAGGGTGCGCAGCTGGGCCGGGGCGCGCGCCTGCCACCGGTGAGCCAGCTCGTGGGCCATCGCATGCCGCAGCTGCTCCTCGCTGCTCATGCGCGCCGGATCGAGCGCCAGCGAATCGCGCGAGGCGATGTATTCCCCGAGGCGGCCCCTGCGACGCCCGCGATCGCCCACCAGGCCGGTCGAGCGCACCGGCCGGCCGAAGAGCGCGTACAGTGTGTCGGCGTAGGCGCTGCGCTCGATCGAGCGGGTCACCAGCCAGATCGCGGCCGTGTCCCGCGGATTGACCAGGGGGCGGTCGGGCCGCCACTCGCGCGACGCCAGGCTGTCGAGCCACTGGGGGCGCTGAGCCACGTCCAGCAGCGGGCCCGGCGCGTCGGTGCCGAAGACTCCTCCATCCACCCGGAACACGTACACGTTCCGGCCCAGCGCCGAGTCGGCGTACGCCAGCGAGACCATCTGCGCCCGCCACGGGCGTCCCTCGCGGAGACGAACCGGCCCGACCAGCGGATACGTCTGCGCCAGGCGGCCGTCCAGCGAGAGGAAGACCAGGCCGGTGTCGGTGACGATGAACCGTCCCGGCCGCGGGGGCAGGCCTCGACTGGAGAGAAACCCGCCGATCTCGGCTCCCACCGGCAGCGCCGTCGTCCGCTCCCCGTCAGGTCGCTCATTCGCTGCCGCGGTGGGCCGCGCGGTGTCGGCCTCCGTGGCGCGGGCATAACCCCGGGCGACATCGGGTGAGCGCGTGCGCGGGGCGGCGGCCGCGAGCGCCAGCGCGAGGAGCAGCCGGAGCGCGGTGTGCACCCGGATCAGAGACCGGCGTAGCCCACCGGCTGGGCCGGCGGGGCATCGGAGGCGCTCGCGGGATCCACCCAGGTGGTCTGCACCAGGATCGCGACGAGCAGCAGAATCAGCAGGATCATCGAGCCCAGGATGGCGGCGGCCGCCCGCTCGGGAACGGGGGCGACTGCGGCTGCGGTGGCGGGCTGGGCGCTGGAGTCGGCGGACACTGGTCTGGTTCCGATTGGTGGAGGTTGAGGGTGACGTCAGCCGGGAATACGAAGCCGCGTGCCGGCCATGAGCGCGTGCTCGTTCCGGATCGAGTTGGCCCGCCGGAGCGCCTTCACCGACACTCGATACCGCTGCGCGATGCCGCTCAGCGTCTCGCCCCGGCGCACCCGGTGGGTGCGCGAGCTGGCCGAGTGATGCGGGCGCCGCTCGCCCGCCGCGCGGATCGCGAGCGCCGAGGGGATGGCGACAGTCGGGATGACCAGCTGCGCACCGGCGTGCGGCCGCGAGCCCTGCTTCGGATTGGCGGCCCGGAGATCGGCCGCCGGAATGCGGTAGTTGGCGGCGATCGTGGCCAGGCGCTCGCCCTTCCGGACCACGTGGGTGAGGTAGCGCACCCGCTCCCTGGGGGAGAGCGCGGCGTACCCCCCGGCCACGGCCGCGCCGCTGCCGGCCGGCAGGCGGACCACCGACGGGGTGCGCGGCGGCGTCGCCAGCCGGAGATACTGGGGATTGAGATCGCGGATCTCGCCCAGGCTCACGCCGGCGAGCCGCGCGATCACGTCGAGCCCGGTGGCGTCGGCGACCACGATGGAGTCGTAGACGAAGCGAGCGACCGGCGCGGTGGCGATGCCGTAGCGGGTGGGCTGCTTGGCGATGATCGCGGCGGCGATGAGCTTGGGGACGTAGTCGCGGGTCTCGTTGGCGAGGAGGTCGGATTCCGCGAGGCGGAAGAAGGCGGCGTTCCCGTCCTCGACGTCGGGCTCGTCCGATTCGACCCGATCGAGCTTGCCGAGGCTGCGCGACACCTTCCCGGCGCCGGCGTTGTACGCCGCGGCCGCCAGGTAGAGCGAGCCGAAGCGTGCCCGCAGGTCGCGGAGATGGCGCGCCGCCGCGTCGGTCGCCTTGACCGGATCCCGCCGCTCGTCCACCCAGCTGTCGACCCGGAGCCCGTAGCCGCGGCCGGTCTTGCGCATGAACTGCCACATGCCCACGGCGTATGCCCGGCTCACCGCCTCGCTCGAGTAGCCGCTCTCGATGAGCGCCAGGTAGAAGAGATCACCCGGCAGCCCTTCGGCCTCGAACCGCGCGCGGATCATGGGCTCGTAGCGCGCGCCCCGCTCGAGCACCGACGCCAGCCGGTTGGCCGGCATTCCCTGGAAATAGTTCAGGTAGTACTGGACCCGCGGATGCGACGCATAGGTGCTGACGTCGATGTCCCAGGTGACGTCCTCCGCCTCCAGGGGTGCGACGTCGCCGCCGGGAGTCCGTGAGGCCAGCTCGCCGAGCAGCTCGGCGTCGGGCTGCTGGCTCGGAAGCGGATCGACCGTGACGGGCGAGAGGGAGTCGTACCCCGGAGCGGCCAGCGGTGCGAGCGACGGTGCCGGCGGCAGGCCGGGGGCGCACGCACCGAGAATGACGACTCCGAGGGAGAGGTTCAGCAGTCGCTGCATGCCGGCCGTTGAGAGAGTTCCGAGGTGGGGATTGCCCGAGGTTCTCGGAAGCACAAAACGGGCCGCATGAGCCCGGTAGCTAAGTTGTTGTCAGGAAGGAAATTGTAGAGGCGTTTGGGGGGCGGTTACCGCGGGTGCTCGGGCAAAAGTCTACGCGCTCTGCAAATCGCCTTTCAGGTGCCTGCCTCGTCGGTGAGCCAGAGGGAGTAGACCTCGGCGGCCTTCGGGTGCCCGTCCTCCAGCGCGACCGTCGTCACCGAGAGCCTGACACGCCCGTCGACCGTGACGTCGAGCCGCATGAAGCCTGCCGCCTCGCGCTCGAACAGGGAGCCCTCGACGTCGCGTACCACGCTTTCGTGCCCCATGATGCCGGCACCGCTCACGATCTGGTAGGCGGCGCGGGTGACCCGGGCGCTCCCGCCCCGGATCACCTGCAGGTCGTGATCGTGCCCCGAGGCGACGACCAGCGGCGGATAGGCCTGGAAGGCGCGCTCGAAGGCCTCGCGCATGAGCTGGTATTTCCTGCCGGTGACGTCCTGGTTGGAGATGCCCATCTGCCGGGCGAAAGGGTACAGGGAGCCGACCAGCGGGAGGGGCACCCACAACCAGCGCTTGAAGTTCCGCAGGGGAAACAGATGGTCCATGGCGGTGAAGGAGCCGCCATGGATCCCGCCCGAGCGCATCGGATGATGGGTGAGCACGATCGCATGCCGGGCTCCGCGATCGCGGAGCGCGCCCGTGAGCGAGTCGGCCACTTCCTGATAGGTGCGCGTCGGGCAGGGCGAGGAGTCGCCGTACGGCTTCACGTCGTTGTGTAGCCACCACTCGGAGTCCAGTGCGATGAGCCGCACGTGCCGGGCGAGATCGAGGACGTCCGGTCCCGGGCACCCGCCGGCTGGGGCGAGCCGAACATCCGCACCTCCGAATTTCCGGACCAGCGTATCCTGGCGGAGAATCGCGGTCCACCCGTCCCGCCCCTGCCGGTCCCAGTCGTGGTTGCCGGGAATGAGCAGACCCTGGGCGCTCCCCTTTCGGACGGCCAGCACCTGCGCGGCGACCTTTCGCTCCGCGTCGTCGCGCCCGGGATCCCCCAGCGGAGGCACCCCGCGCGGGTAGACGTTGTCACCGAGGAACACGACGAACTGGCGCACCGGCCGCAGCGAGTCCGACTGGAGCGCCAGCTCCAGGAGCACGGGCTCGCCGTCGTAGGCGGAGCTGCCGGCGTCGCCGAGCAGGAAGATCGCGAGCTCGATGCTGTCCTTCGGCGCGAGCCGCGCGGGAACGGGAGTCGCAGGCTGGAGCGCCGGGGTGCAGGCCATGGCGCCGGTGAGCGCTGCCGCCGACACCCACCTCGCCGCCCTAGCGGCGGTACGCATAACCGGTGATCGCCGCCGTCTCTCCCGCCGCCTCGTCGGCGATGACCAGCGTGAGATCGGGGGCGATCGCCAGGCCCTCCGGCTGCCGGTGGCGCTCCACGCTCAGCTTGCCGCCGCCCAGGACCTTCCCGGTCGAGTCGATCTCCGCGTAGAGCCGCTGCGGCCCCGCGAGCATCAGGTAGGTGCCGGTGCCCGGGTGGCGCGCGATGGCCGACCCGGAGAACCGCTTGCCGCCGGTGGCGCGTTGAAGGTCTGCCTCGGGAATGGTGAGTCTCGGCTCCGCTTCGAACCGACCGGTCTCGAGCGAGACGGCCAGGATCACCACCTGGCCCTTCCAGCGCTTGCCCTTGGTCTGCTTGCAGAGCAGCAGGAGCGAGTCGGACGCCTCGTCCCAGGTCATCCCCTCCACCTCGCACACGCCGCCGAGACCTCCGATCCGTCTCGTCGGGGGCCTGGTCTCGCCGTCGGCGCCCTCCGTCGCTTCCATGATCTCGCCCCCACTGGTGACCAGGAAGATCCGGTCACCAACCACCGCGATGTCCTCGAAGTCTCCCGGCACTGGACCTCCCGCTCCCCCGATGCCGAAGCGCTTCACGGGACCCCGGGCGAGGTCGATCTGATACACCACCGCGTGCTCGTCGCCATGGGCCAGCAGGCGTCCATCGGGCGTGTAGGCGAGACCGGATACCTCGGCCAGCTCGGCCGGAAGCTCGAGCCGCTGTGACGGCGGCCCCGCCGGATCGTAGTGGCTCAGGGCGCGGCCGGACTGCGCTGCGGCGCAGGCCGGCGCTCCGATCCAGATCAGAAGGAGGAGCGGAAAGTACATTTTAGGTACGGAGTATGACTCCCTCATCGTGGCCAGCCTTTCGGGGGTACTTCCGTAAGAACGCATGCAGGTGGAGGTTTGTCACATGCAACCTTTCCGCGGTCTTCGGGCGGCACGGCTCGCCCTCCTTCTTGGTGGTCTTCCCGCCGCGGAGGTCGCCGCGCAAGCGAGCGCCGATACCATCGCCCCCGGCGATACGGCGCGGGTCGCGCCCGGCCCGCAGTACGACACCGGCTGGCTTCACCGGCTCTTCTTCGGCAGCCACTATCGGGATCTCTGGAGCACGCCCATCGAAGCGCCGGTGCTCGACATGGCCGGGTTTGCGGGCGGCCTCAAGGCCACGCGGCGCGGAGGGGGACAGCAGACCAAGTCGCTTCGCCTTCAGGGCGCCGACGGCAAGGAGTACCAGTTCCGCTCGATCGACAAGGACCCGGTCCAGGCGCTGCCGCCGGCACTGCGCGCGACGGCGGCGGCGGACATCGTCCGCGACCAGACCAGCGCCGGCCATCCGGTCGGGGCGCTGCTGGCCCCTCCGATCCTCGAGGCCGCCGGCGTTCTGCACGCCAAGCCCAGCCTGGTGATTCTCCCGAAGGATGATCCGCGGCTCGGGGAGTTCGGCAGGGAGTTCGGCGGAATGCTCGGCACGATCGAAGAGCGGCCGGGGGACGACGAGAACGCGGCCTTCGCGGGCGCCAGTGAAGTGATCAGCACCACCAAGCTGCTGAAGGAGCTCGAGGACAGCCCCAACGACCGGGTGGATGCACCGGCCTTCCTCACCGCCCGGCTGGTGGACATCCTCATCGGGGACTGGGACCGCCATGCCGACCAGTGGCGCTGGGCGCGCTTCGGAGACGCCCGGCCCCACGTGTGGCTGCCGATCCCGCGCGATCGGGACCAGGCGTTCGTCCGCTTCGACGGGCTCCTTCTCACGGTGGCGCGGGCCAGTACTCCGCAGCTGGTGAACTTCGGGCCTTCCTACGCGGGGATGCTGGGACAGACGTGGAACGGGCGAGATCTCGACCGCCGGCTGCTGGTCTCGCTCGAGCGGCCGGTGTGGGATTCCCTCGCGGCCGCGCTCCAGGCGCGCCTCACCGACGAGGTGCTCGAGACGGCCGCGGCGCAGCTGCCTCCCAGCTACATCCCCCTCGACTCGGCCCGGCTGGCCGACGCCCTCAAGCAGCGGCGTGACGACCTGCCCGAAGCCGCCCGGCGGTTCTACCGCCACCTGGCCGGCGAGGTGGACGTGCACGGGACCGACCGGGACGAGGTCGCGGACGTGCACCGCGTGGACGGCAGATTCACCGAGGTCTCTCTGGCCGCGACGAGCGACGGCAGGGAAGCCGAGCAACCGTATTTCCGCCGGCGCTTCGATCACGACGAGACCAAGGAAGTCCGCCTGTACCTGCACTCCGGCGACGACAGCGTGCGGGTGTGGGGCGAGGGCGGCGGTGGGATCCGGATTCGGGTCCTGCCGGGCAAGGGTGTGGACCACCTGGTGGATTCGTCACGTGGCGGCCGGATCGCCATGTATACCGTGGAGCCGGCGGACTCCGTCCTCCCCGGTCGGGACGTGCCCGTGAACCGCGAGTCCTACGCTCCGCGCGACACCGCAGCGCGTGACTGGGGCGATCGCTGGCTGTCGGTCACGTGGCTCGCGGCGGGCCCCGACATCGGCATCTTCGCCGGAACCGGCATCTCCCTCACGCGCCATGGCTTCCGCCGCGACCCCTACGCCGAGCGATACCGGCTCCGCGCCGGCTGGTCCACGGGAGCCTCCACCGGGCGCGCCGACTTCAACGCGCGGTGGATACCGGAGAATTCACGGCTTCGCGCCGATCTCCTGGCTCGGGCCTCAGGCATCGAGGTGCTCCGGTTTCACGGGTTGGGGAACGAGAGGATCGCGGAAGGTCCGGACGACTTCTTCCGGGTCCACGAGCTCGACCTCACGCTGCTCCCTTCGCTCACGCTGCCGGTGGGAGAAGCGGGTGAGCTCAGCTTCGGACCGAGGCTCCACTACTCCTCCACCGACTTCGACGAGGACCGCTTTCTCACCCGGTCGGAGTATGGCGCGGGCAACTTCGGCATGCTCGGCGCCGTCGCGCAGTTCCGCAGGGAGACTCAGGACCGCCCCCTGGGCGCGACGCGGGGTCTGACTCTGACGGTGGGAGGCAGCTACTACCCGGCGATCATGGACGTGGAGGAGCAGTTCGGCGAGGCGCACGCGGAGGCATCGGGATTCGTCGCGGCGCCGGCGCTGCCGCTGGAGCCGACACTGGCGCTCCGGCTGGGCGGCAAGCGGGTCTGGGGGCGATTCCCCTTCCAGGAGGCGGCGTACATCGGCGATCCGTCCACCGTGCGCCTCGGCCGACAGAACCGCTTCGGGGGTGACGCGTCGGCCTACGCCGGAAGCGAGCTGCGGCTCTTCCTGACGAAGTTCTACTTCCTCGCCCCCGCCGACTTCGGCATCCTCGGTCTGGCCGACGTGGGCCGGGTCTTCCTCGAAGGCGAGGAATCGGACCGGTGGCACGCCGCCGGCGGCGGCGGCATCTGGGCGTCCTTCCTCGACCGCTCGTACATGGTCAGCCTGTCCCTGGCGAAGAGCTCGGAGCGAACGGCGGTGTACTTCCGGATCGGGTCGGGCTTCTAGGGGTGACCACCGGCCCTCGCAGCATGATGGTCGGCAGTCTCCAACCGAAGGACCGATCGCTCAAAGCCATCGCCGCCTTTGCCGGCCTGTGCGCGATCTGGGGGTCCACCTGGCTGGCCATCAAAGTCGGCCTCAGAGACCTGCCGCCAATCAGCTTTGCGGGCATCCGATTCATCTTCGCGGCGCTGATCCTGTACGCGATCGTGCTGGTGCGCGGCCTTCGGCTGCCCTGGTCCGGGCGGGACTGGCGGCTGCTGCTGTGGACCGGCTTCCTGTCCATCACCATCAACTACGCCCTGGTGTTCTGGGCCGAGCTCCATATCTCCTCGGGGCTCGCCGCCGTGCTCAACGCCACCATTCCGCTCTTCGGTCTGCCGCTCGCCCACCGCGCGCTCGCGGCGGAGCCCATGACGCGGCACAAGGTCGCCGGCGTGGTGCTCGGGGTCCTGGGGACGGCCATCGTGTTCGGCTCGGAGCTCCGCGGAACCGGCCCCCTCGCGGCCTGGGCCAGCGCAGGGGTGGTGGTGGCGTCGCTCGCGGGAGCGCAGGCGGGCGTGCTGGTCAAGGCGCAGGGCACCCACCTCGATCCCGCGGTGCTCGCCGGCGTCCAGATGGCGTCCGGCTCGGTGCCGCTGCTCGCCGCGGGCGTGGCCCTCGAGGGCAACCCGCTGCTGTTCCACTGGACGCCCATGGCGCTGGTGGCGCTGGCGTATCTGACGGTCGTCGGCTCGGTCGTGGCATTCCTGGCGTACTACTGGCTGATCCGCCACGTCGACGTGACGCGGGTGCTGCTCATCCCGCTCATCACCCCGCTCGTGGCGGTGGGACTGGGTGTGACGTTCCTGCGGGAGAGTGTCGGGTGGGGTACCGCGCTGGGCGGCGCGGCCATCCTCGGCGGAGTGGCGTTGGCGATATGGAACGGGGGGCGCCGGTGAGCGCCCCCCGAACCATCCTGCCGTGCGCGGCCCTGGCTTACGCCGCGGACTCGCCCGCGCGGTTGGCGCGGCGGGTCTCGACCTGCCGCTTGAGCCAGTCGATCTGGTCCTTGATCGTCTGCCGCGTGGCCTTGGTCGCGAGCCACTCGAGCGCCCGGCGCCGCTCCTCCTCGGAGAACACCGGCGACTCGGCGAGCCGCTGATAGAAGGCGACCTGCTTCTCGGTCGGCGCGTAGGGGCCGACCCGGCTCGCCGCCTCGGTGCGCTCGACGGCCGGGGCCTGGCTCGCGGCCGGGGCCTGGCTCGCGGCCGCCACCTCGGCCTGAACCGGTGCGGCCTTGCTGATGCCGCGGAGCGTGCCGGTCTGCGCCTCTACCACCCGGGCCTGCCCGCTCTGGCGCGCGGAGGCGATGACCTGCGCCCGGACGCTGCCGGGGATGAGCCGGAAGCGGGCGTTCCTCGCCGCCTTCATGGCCCCCGCCTCGTACCAGTGCGGATTGAGCTGCCGTCCCCGCTGCGCGACGACTTCTTCACCGGCCAGAATGCGCCGCGCGAAGTCGCGAATTTCCGACTCGCCGAAATTCTCCGCCATCCAGGCCAGATAGTCCCGACCCTCGGCGGACTCCAGCAGTTCCCGGTAGGTCTTGCCCCGATACTTCTTGCTGGGGACGCGGGAGTCGAGGTCGAGCTGGGACGGCTCGTAGTAGAGCGGCTGACGCTTGACGCCGATGACCTGGTCGAGCCGGACCTCCTGCCCCGCAGGCGAGACCGCGAACCGGGCCGCCTTGACCTTGAACAGCGCCTCCCGATCGTCTCCCTCGCCGATCAACTCGTACTGCAGATTCTCCTCGCGAATCACCTGCCCCTGCGAGACCAGCGCCATGCAGCACTCGTCTACCCCGGTCTTGCTCAGGCCGACGACCTCCTGCCCACCCTCCTTCACCACGTACACCAGATCGCTCGCGGCGACGCCATCGAGCTCGCGCCGCAGGGCCTCTTCGTCCATGCGATCCATCAGCTGAAACGGGTCCCACTGCGGGGCTGCCGGCACGGCCGGGACCTCGCTGGGATTGAGCATCGCTTCCGACATTTCCGACTCCTGCTCTATGTTCACGGGCCCGGCGCGAGCGCCCTGGTAATGGCTCCGGCCGGAATGTGCGACGGGCTGGCCGGCGTTGCGTAAGACGAAACTTAGCAACGAGTTAGCCCGTGTCAACAGGGGCTATGTCCGCCCCTCATATACACTTATACGATCGGGTTTTCGGGTTTGTTTCGGGGTACAAAGCCGAAGAGGGATCGGCGCCTTCCCGACCCCTCTCGACAGCGGTTTCCCGCTCCTGCGAACTATTCGCCTTCTTCCAGATTCTTGTAGAGCCAGTATTCCGGACCGGCCAGACTCTCGGGCCAATCGTCGAGGTGGAGATCCCCCCGCCACGCCTCGGTATCGGCGGGCTCCCATTCCGCGTCCGGCGTGTCCCAGGGCAGATCTCCTTCTCCCTCCCAGGGTCGCCCGTCCTGTAGGCTCATAACCCGCTCCTCGGTTGGTCTCCGGAACCCCGCACACCGCTCCGACGAGCAAATGCCGGGCCGAAGCGCTGCCGGGTCCCCCTCCCGGGGTCCAAGTCGGGATTAGCCGCTCCCGGAGACACAAACCCAGTATCGGGAGGGGCTCGGAAGGCCGAGGTGGGACCGGTCACAGTCGCATTTTCGCGGGGAAGCGAGACAGACCCGTCTCCCCTCCGCCCGACTTCTCCCGGGCACCTACCGCGCTGCGGGCGGCCCGGCTACACTTACGTCCCGCATGACGGGACGTGGCGCAGCCCGGTAGCGCACTGCAATGGGGTTGCAGGGGTCGCGGGTTCAAATCCCGCCGTCCCGATGGGCACAGAGCCGACCTCACCTGGTCGGCTTTGTCGCAGACAGGCTCCTCGCCGAAATCACCTATCACACTCATCGAGGTTCACCATGCGTCGTTCCAGCGTGGCTCTGCTCGCGCTCATCCTTTCAGCCTGGGGTGGCGGCGACTCGAAGTGTGCCGCCGCGTCTCCGGGCGCCGCCGTCGACTCGGCCGCCCTCACCAAGACCGCATCCGGGCTGCAGTATCAGGACGTGGTGGTCGGCACCGGTCCGGAGGCGAAGGCGGGACAGACCGCCGTGGTCCACTACACCGGGTGGCTCACCGACGGCACCAAGTTCGACAGCAGCCGGGACCGGGGGCAGCCGTTCTCCTTCCCCCTCGGCGGGGGCCAGGTGATCGCAGGCTGGGACGAAGGGGTGGCGGGCATGAAGGTGGGCGGGCGGCGTAAGCTGGTGATTCCGCCGGACCTGGGCTATGGCGCAATGGGTAGCCCACCGGTCATTCCGGCGTCGGCGACCCTGGTATTCGACGTGGAGCTGATCGGGGTCGAGTGAGATGGATCACAGCCCCGTGGGGTTCCCGGCCCCATACTTGAGGGCCGTTCGTCCATCATTTCACCATCCGCAGACGATCAGTCCGGTGCGGGCCCCTCAAGGGCCCGGAATCCAGCCGCGTCTGCAGGGGATCATCAGCCAAGGACAAAGGGGGAGCCGATGTTTACTCGTCAGGGCGGCCGGACAGTGACGACGCTCGGTGCGCTCGCGATGGTGGTCGGATTGGCCGGGTGCGCCGCGAAGGTGAAGCAGGAGGACTTCAACAACGAGGTCGCCAAGCTTCGCCAGGAGATGCAGTCGGGTGACCAGGCGGTCGCCGGCCGGCTCGACTCCACCAACCAGGCGCTGGCTCAACAGAGTGCCCGGATCGACGCGCTGGAGCAGGAGCTGCAGGCGTTCCGCAGCGAGTATACGGTGAGCATCGAGAAGGTGCGCGGGATGCTCAAGTTCAACGTCCCGGTCCACTTCGACTTCGCCAGCAGCGAGCTGCGCGAAGGCGACCGGCCGGTGCTCGATCGCTTCGCGGCGGTCGTCGCCGAGTACTATCCCGGCGCGCTGGTGACGGTCGAGGGCTTCACCGACCCGTCCGGGAGCGTCGCCTACAACAAGCAGCTCGGGCGCCGGCGCGCCGAAGCCGTGAGGGAGTACCTGGCGACCGCGGGCGGATTCGGAGCGGATCACATCAAGGCGGTGAGCTACGGTGAGGTTCGCGAGCGCCAGGTGGTGCCGGGCGCCAAGGGGCCGGGCGAACAGGGCATCGAGAACCGCCGGGTCGCGCTGGTGATCGATCATGCGGCGATCGCCACGGACGAGGTCGCCCTCACGCCCTGAAGCTCAACGGTCGCTGTCGTCGTCGCCGTCTCGTGCGCTCTGGGTGCTCCCGGGGCGCACGAGCTGTATGGAGCCCTGGAACGACTCCAGCGTCATCTGCGCGCTGCCGGTGCCGAGGGTGAAGTTGAACCGCTTCCCTTTCCGGGTCTCCGTCAGCGTCACCGGGAACTCCGAGGCGAACTCGCCGTTGAAGGTCGAGACCGACACCGCGGCGTTGCTGCCTTCCGGCACGGTGATCGTGATGTCGCCGTTGTGGGTGGAGAAGGCGTAGCGGCCGCCGTTCCGGACGGTCCCGTCGTAGACCAGCTCCCCGTTCACCGAGCTGGACATGACGCTGGACGCGTCCACCCGGCTCAGCGTGATGTCTCCGTTCACGGTCTCCGCCGTCACCTCGCCCGAGCTGTTGCTGACGCTCACGTTCTCGTTGACCGAGTGGACCTCGAGCCGTCCCTTCGCGCCCTTGAGGGCGACGCTGCCCTGGACCGACTGCAGCGTGACGAGCCCGTCGCCCCCCTCGACGTCCACCTCGCCCTGCACCGTCTCCACCGCGATCGGCCCGCGTGCGCCGACGACCGTCACATGGGTGTTCACTCCCGAGAGGTCGAGCGGGATCCACGCCGGCGCCGTGACGACGAGGTCCACCATCTGGGGCGCACCCCGGTGGCCGACGGTCCGGACGCTGATCACGCCAGGCCCGCGTTCGAGCTCCACCCGGGTCCGACCGTCGGCGTCGGCCTGGACCCGCACGGCGTTCCGGCTCCAGGTCTTCACGGAGATGTCGCCCGCGAATGCGCTGACCTCGAGTCGCTGGCCCCGTTCCGCCGGCACGGTCGAGTCGATCTGCTGGAGCAGGGCGAGTAGGAGAAGCACGTCGGGGTCCTTTCAGCTCACGGCCGAGACCAGCGCCGCGGCCTGCCGGAGCAGGTCGATCTTGCGACGCATCGTCTCGGCGAGATGGGTATTGAGATAGACGTTGGCGGAGTCGGCTGCCACCGCGCGGCGGGCCTGCGCGATCGCCCGGTCAATGAGGGCGAGATTCTGTTCCAGCACCCGCACGGTGGTGGTGTCGAGCCGCCCGCGGCCCTCCGCCAGCACCCGCTCGAGATCGTCGACGGCGGAGTCGTAGCCCCTCACCCCGGTGGTCCCCACCGCGACCGCGGGGAGCCCGCTCGGCGGTGCCGAGTCCGTCTGGATGCTCGCCAGGCCCGCCGCGTCCGGGTGCAGCAGCCATGCCGTCCCTCCGGACGCGACGGCGAGCGCGATCCCGGCCGCGAGCAGCTGGGGAACCGAGAAGGTGAGCCGACGCCGGCGAGGGCCGGCGCCGATCCGGTCCGCGATGCCGGACCAGAGATCCTCGGACGGTGGCCGATCCTCGAGCGAGCGGGCGCGCGCCACGACCCGATGGAGCCCGGCCAGCGTCCGGCGGCAGTCGGCGCAGCCCAGCACGTGCTCCTCGAGCGCCGCTCGATCCGCGTCGGCCAGCTCGTCGTCCAGGTACTCGGACAGCCGCTCGGTCCACTGATCGCTCATCCGCTCTCTCCTATCGATCCAGATGCCCCCGGAGCGCCATGCGGGCCCGGTGGAGCTGGGACTTCGAGGTTCCGGTCGCGAGGCCCAGCATCTCCGCGATCTCCTCGTGGCGGTAACCCTCGACGTCGTGCAGCACGAAGATCTGCCGGGCGCCGTCGGGAAGCCGCGCGATGGCGCTCTCCATGTCCATCGAGGTCTCGGGCGCCATGCGGCGCCCCGCGACCGACTCCAGCGGCCCATCGCCCTCGAGATAGCGCCGCCGCTGCAGCCCCCGCCGCTCGCGGCGCCCCAGGATCACGTTGATGGCCAGCCGGTGCAGCCAGGTCCCGAACGCCGATTCGCCCCGGAACGTCGCCAGCTTCTCCCAGGCCCGCACGAACACGTCCTGCGCCGCCTCATCGGCCTCGTCGTCGTCGAGCATGCGCCGGGCCAGGCTGTGGATCCGGCCGATGTGCCCCCGGTAGAGACGCTCGAAGGCGTGCGCGTCCCCGCTCGCGGCCAGCGTAGCATCCACGGCGTCCGAATCGGATTTGGGGGTCAGGTCGCGCCGCAGCTTCACCGGTCCTGGACGGGTTCGGGTCATCGCGAGGGATTGGATGGGAATCTGGGGGTAAAGGTTGCAGCCGGAAGGGCGGCGGGGTGGCGGGTGAGCTTTCCCGAGATACACTTCAGGCGTCCATGACGCCGAGCACCACGATCCTGCCCATTCGCGCTCCCATCGGCCCGCTCCTGTCCTGCAAGGGCTGGCACCAGGAAGCCGCCCTCCGGATGCTGATGAACAATCTCGATCCGGCCGTCGCCGAGCGGCCGGACGATCTCGTCGTGTACGGCGGCAGCGGCAAGGCCGCGCGCGACTGGCAGGCCTACGAGCGCATCGTCGCCACGCTCCGTCGGCTGGAGAACGACGAGACCCTGCTGGTGCAGAGCGGGAAGCCCGTGGGGGTGTTCCGCACCCACCCTGAGGCGCCGCGGGTGCTCATCGCCAACGCCCATCTGGTGCCGCGCTGGGCCACCTGGGACGAGTTCCGGCGGCTCGAGGCGCTCGGCCTGACCATGTACGGCCAGATGACCGCCGGGTCGTGGATCTACATCGGCACTCAGGGGATCCTGCAGGGGACCTACGAGACGTTCGCCGAGTGCGCGCGGCAGCACTTCGGGGGCACGCTCGAGGGCAGACTGGTGGTGACCGGCGGTCTCGGCGGCATGGGGGGCGCACAGCCCCTCGCGGCGACCATGAACGGCGCCGCCTTCCTCGGAGTGGACGTGGACGAGAGCCGGATCCGCCGGCGGGTGGAGAGCGGATACTGCGACCGGATCGAGACCGAGCTCGACCAGGCGCTTCGGCTGCTCGACGACGCCCGGCGGGATCGGCGGGCGCTTTCGGTGGGGCTGGTGGGCAACGTGGCCGAGGTGCTCCCCGAGCTGGTGCAGCGCGGCCTGGTGCCCGACGTGGTGACCGACCAGACGTCGGCGCACGACCTTCGGGTGGGGTACATCCCGGCCGGATGCACGCTGGAGCAGGCCGCGGAGCTCCGCGAACGCGATCCCGCCGGGTACGAGGCCAGGGTGCTCGATTCCATGACCGTGCACGTGCGCGCCATGCTCGACCTCAGGGCGCGCGGTGCCGTGGTCTTCGACTACGGCAACAATCTCCGGGGACAGGTCGCCGACCACCGGGGCATGCGCGAAGCGTTCGACATCCCCGGGTTCGTGCCGGAATACATCCGACCGCTGTTCTGCAAGGGCGCGGGTCCGTTCCGCTGGGCCGCGCTCTCGGGCGATCCGGCCGACATCGCCGAGACCGACCGGGCAGTCCTCGAGACATTCCCGCGGAAGGAGTCGCTCGCCCGATGGATCCGGCAGGCGCAGGAGCGGGTGCAGTTCCAGGGCCTGCCGGCGCGGATCTGCTGGCTGGAGTACGGCGAGCGGGCGGAAATGGGCCTGCGCTTCAACTGGCTGGTGCGCCACGGCAGGGTGGCGGCGCCGATCGTCATCGGGCGGGACCACCTCGACACCGGCTCGGTGGCGTCTCCCAACCGGGAGACGGAAGGGATGCGCGACGGCTCGGATGCGATCGCCGACTGGCCGCTGCTGAACGCGCTGCTCAACACCGCGTGCGGGGCGAGCTGGGTATCGCTGCATCACGGCGGGGGCGTCGGGATCGGGTATTCGATCCACGCGGGCATGGTCGCGGTCGCGGACGGAACCGATTCGGCCGACCGCCGCCTCGAGCGCGTCCTCACCGCCGACCCCGGTACCGGCGTCATGCGCCACGCGGATGCGGGCTACGAGCTCGCGATCGAGACCGCGCGGGAGCGGGGCGTGGATCTGCCTTCGATCTCGGGTGCGTGATCTCCTGCGAACGAACCCAACTCCATCGATGATGCCCGCTCACACAGCGATGCCGACGCACCGCGAATGAAGCTGATCGAGAACATCGGTCAGCTCGCGACCTGTCGCGACGGAGGAGGGCAGGGCGAGGTCCACGCCATTCCCGACGCGGCCATGGCGTGGGAGGATGCGACGATCCGGTGGGTGGGCCCCCGGCGCGAGCTCCCGGCGGAGTGCCGGTCGGCGGAGCGGATCGATGGGGGCGGGGGCCTGGTGGTACCGGGCCTGGTGGATTGCCACACCCACCTCGCGTTCGGGGGCTGGCGCGCCGAGGAATTCACCCGGCGCATCCAGGGCGCGAGCTATCTCGAGATCGCCCGGGCGGGAGGCGGCATCGCGCGGACGGTGCGGCTCACCCGTGCAGCCGGCGAGGACGCGCTCTACCGCCGCGCCCGCGGATTTGTGCGGGAGATGCTGGCGCTCGGCGTCACCACCATCGAGTGCAAGAGTGGGTACGGACTCGACCGGGAGCACGAGCTGGAGCTGCTGCGGGTCTACCGGCGGGTGGCGGAGTCCGAGCCGGTCGGCATCGTGCCCACGTTTCTGGGCGCGCACGTGGTGCCGCCGGAGTACCGGGACCGCCGCGAGGCATACGTGGCCCTGCTGGTGGACGAGCTGATCCCGGCGGTCGCCGCCGAGCGACTGGCCGAGTGCTGCGACGTCTTCGTGGAGGAATCGGCCTTCAGTGTGGTCGAGGCCCGGCGCATACTTCTCGCCGGACGGGCCGCCGGACTAGCCCCCAAGCTCCACGCCGATCAGCTCACGTCCTGCGGCGGCGCCGAGCTCGCGGCGGAAGTCGGGGCCCTCTCCGCCGATCATCTGGAGCACGTTTCGGATCGAGGCATCGCGGCCATGGCGGCTGCCGGCGTGGTGGCCGTGAGCCTCCCGATCGCCAGTCTCTACCTGGGTCAGCCCGCGATGCCCGCCCGCCGACTGATCTCGGCCGGCGTCGGGGTCGCCGTCGCGACCGACTTCAATCCGGGCTCCGCTCCGAGCTACCATCTGCCGCTCGCGATGACCCTGGCGTGCACCCTTCAGCGGATGACGCCCGCCGAGTCCCTCAAGGGTGCCACCTTCTACGCCGCCAAAGCGTTAGGGCGCGAGGGGCGGGTGGGCTCCCTGGAGGCGGGGAAGGCCGCGGACTTCGCCGTCATGGAGGCCCCCGACCTGGACACCTGGCTCTACCACTTTCGGCCCAACGCGTGCCGGCTCACCGTCCGCGAGGGCCACACGGTCTGGCGAGCATCCGCCGGGCCGGCCGGCGGAGAGCTTGCGTGAATACCCAAGTACTTGCAGAGTACACCGCCTAGCCGGACCCTCGAATCGCCAGAAACTCGATACACCCGTCACACGGAGGCGCCATGACACGTCGCTGGTGGGGGATGGTCATCGTCCTCGGCACTCTCGTTCCTCCTGCCGCAGCGGCGCAGGTGCGCCAGGTCACCGGGACGGTGACCAACTCGCAGACAGGACAGGGCGTCGCCGAAGCGACCATCGCGGTGCAGGGGACACGCATCGTGGCCCAGGCCGGGCCCGACGGCCGGTACACCCTCAACGCGCCCGACGGTCCGCTCGCGCTGGTGACACGGGCGATCGGCTTCCGGTCGCATACCGACACGATCCCGCCGGGCGTCGCCACGGCGGACATCGCCCTCGAGCCCGACATCTTCAAGCTCGAGGAAGTGGTCGTCACCGGCCAGTCCACCGGCATCGAGAAGCAGAACCTGCCGAACGCGGTGGCGACGGTGAGCGGCAGCGAGCTCACCCGGGCCCCGACCGGCACGCTGGAGAGCGCCCTCCAGGGCAAGATTCCGGGCGCGCTCATCCAGGCCAACTCGGGAGCGCCGGGCGGCGGCATCCAGGTGAATCTGCGTGGTGTCTCCACCATCAACGCCGGCACCGACCCGCTCTTCGTGGTCGATGGCGTGGTGATCAGCAACGAGGCCATTCCCAACGGGGCCGATGCCGTCACCCAGGCCCAGGCGGGCGGCAATCCGCGCAACCAGGACAACCCGACCAACCGCATCGCCGACCTGAACCCCGAGGACATCGAGCGCATCGAGGTGCTCAAGGGCGGCTCGGCTGCGGCGATCTACGGCTCGAAGGCCACCAACGGCGTGGTGATCATCACCACCAAGCGGGGGCAGGCGGGCAAGCCGCAGTTCAATCTCACGCAGCGCCTCGGCACGTTCGCGCGGTCCAATGATCTCGGCCGGCGCACCTTCGGGTCGCTCGCGGAGGCCCTGACCGTCTACACCGATACCGCGCTGGTGACCTCGCTCTTCCAGCCGGGCCGGACGTTCGATCTCGAGGAGCAGATCTACGGGCGCAAGGCGCTCTCCTACGAGACTTCGGCGAGCGTGAGCGGCGGGACCGAGCAGACCCGCTACTACGTGTCCGGGCTGGTCAAGAACGACGAGGGCATCGCGATCAACACCGGCTACGAGAAGCAGTCGCTCCGCGCCAACATCGACCAGGACCTGGCCGATTGGGTCCAGCTGTCGGTGAACACCAATGTCATCCACAGCCGCTCGGATCGCGGTCTGTCCAACAACGACAATGCCGGGACCAGCCCGTACCTGGTGTTCCCCTTCACACCGAACTTCGTCGATCTCTCGCCGACCGGGCCCGACATCACCGATTTCCCGCTCAATCCGTTCGAGCGCAGCAATCCGGTCCAGACCTTCAGCTTCCTCAAGAACGACGAGGACACCTGGCGGGCGCTGGGCACGCTGACCGCCCGGATGAACCTGATCACCAACGAGCGGCACAACCTCAACCTCATCACCATCGGCGGGGTGGACTACTTCAACCAGGAGAACGACTTCGTCTCCCCGCCCGAGCTCGAGTTCGAGCCCAACGACGGGCAGCCCGGAACCGTGGTGCTGGGCAAGTCGTCCAACCTGAACCTCAACCTCGCGGTCAACGGCAACTACACCTTCACGCCGGGTTCGGGCGGCTACCAGGCCACCACCTCCCTCGGCGTGCAGTACGAGGACCGGGATCTGGACGCGACCCGGATCCTGGCGCGGACGCTGCTCTCGGGGCAGCAGAACCCGGATCAGGCGGCCAGCCTCAGCGTGCTCCAGGACAACCGGCCGGTCCGCGACCTGGGCATCTACGGTCAGGAGGAAGTGCTCCTGATGGACCGCAAGCTGCTGCTCACGGCCGGTCTCCGGGCGGACCGCAGCAGCACCAACGGCAACACCGGCAAGTTCTTCTTCTACCCCAAGGCGGCGGTCTCCTACCGCTTCATCCGGCCCTTCAGCGGGCTGGACGAGATCAAGCTGCGGGGCGCGTTCGGCCAGACCGGCAACCAGCCGCTGTTCGGCGCCAAGTTCTCGCCCGACACCACCGGCACCATCGGCGGCATCTTCGGCGTGCTTCCGGGCAACCGCGCTGGCGATCCGTTCATCAAGCCCGAGCGCCAGAGCGAGCTGGAGGCGGGATTCGACGCCCAGCTGGCCGGCGGGCGCGCCGAGGTGAACTTCTCGGTCTACTCGCGCATCATCAGCGACCTGCTGCTGGAGCAGACCCTTCCGCCGAGCTCCGGGCAGGAGACCCGGATCTTCAGCTCCGACAGCCGGCTGCGGAACCGCGGGATCGAGGCGGCGCTCACCATCTCGCCGATCCAGTCGCGCGACGTGAACTGGCTCTTCCGCACGACGTTCTTCAAGAACAGCACGGTCATCACGCGGCTCTCGGTGCCGACTTTCCAGACCGGCGGGTTCGCGCTGGCGCTCGGCACCTACCAGATCCAGCAGGACAGCTCGGCCACGCAGATCTTCGGGAGCGAGGGCAAGGTCGGTGACGCCACTCCCGACTTTCAGATGTCCTTCTCCAGCGACCTCGACTACAAGCGCTTCACCTTCGGGTTCCTGTGGGACTGGAAGCAGGGCGGGGACATCATCAACCTGACCGAGTTCCTGTACGACGCCGGCCAGAACAGCGTCGACTACGTCGGCGCCGGCCAGGAGCGCCAGCGGCTGTTCAACTCCGGGATCAGCCAGGTGTACGTGCAGGACGGGTCCTATCTCAAGCTTCGGGAAGTGACGCTCGCCTACAACCTGCCGGAGAGCTTCACCCGCGGGTTGTTCGGCTCCTCGGTCCGCCAGGCGCGGATCTCGCTGAGCGGACGGAACCTGCTCCGCTTCACCGGCTATCGCGGGCTGGATCCCGAGGTCAGCAACTTCGGCAACCAGGCGATCGTCCGGAACATCGACGTGGCGCCGTTCCCGCCCAACCGCAGCTTCTTCTTCTCGATCGACCTGGGATTCTGACCATGAGGCCGACCATGCGACCGTGGCATTCGCTGCTCCTGCTGGGCGTCCTCACCTCGGCGGGATGCAGTTTCGATCTGAGTACCAATCCCAACAGCCCCGATCCGATCGGGGAGAACCCCTCCCGCACCGAGGTGGCCGTCGCCGCGAACGGGCTGCTGATCGCCTTCCGCACCGATTTCGCCGACTTCCCGCTCGACATGGGCATCATCGGGCGCGAGGTCCTGCGGTTCGACGGCTCCGACCCCCGGTTCACCGGGGAGCTGCTCCTCGGGCCGCTCGATCCCGGAAGCGACGCTTTCGGCGGCGACCACTGGGCCGACCAGTACGCCGCCATCCGGGGCGGCAACCTGATGCTCGCCGTGCTCCCGACGGCGGCCGAGCTGTCGGCCGAGGAGCAGAGCGCGGCTTCGGGCTACGTGAAGACCATCGAGGCGCTCAACTACCTGATGGTGCTCAACTCGCACACCCAGGACTCGATCCCGATCGTCACCGACACCTCGGTCACGGCGCCCCCGGCGGCGTTCCAGACCCGGGAGGCCGTGTTCGCGCACGTGGTGACGCTGCTGGACCAGGCCAGGGCCGAGCTGCTGGCGGGCGGCGGCGCCTTCCCCTTCCCGCTGCCGTCGGGCTTCAACAACTTCGACACCCCGGCGACCTTCGTGCAGTTCAACCGGGCGCTGCGCGCGCGGGTGGCGGTCTACATCGACGACTTCGCCGGCGCGCTCACGGCACTCACGGAGTCGTTCGTGGACGCCCCGGGGCCGCTGGATCTCGGGGTCTACATGGACTACGGCACCGGCGCCGGCGACCTGGCGAACCCGCTCTCGATCGATCCGCAGCAAGGCGAGAATTTCGCCCATCCCTCGCTGGAGAGCGGGGCCCAGCTCCAGGTGGACGGCGTAACTCTCGACCAGCGCTTCGTGGACAAGATCGTCAAGCGTCCCATCTCGAGTAACAACGGGCTGACGTCGGACCTCGGCTGGATCCGGTACCCGAGTCCGGGGAGCCTGATCCCGATCATCAAGAAGGAGGAGCTGCTCCTCCTCCGGGCCGAGGCGAACATCGGCCTGAGCGACCTGCCCGCGGCCCTGCCCGACATCAACACCGTCCGGCAGACCTCGGGCAACCTGCCCGCGCTCGGGAGCCTGGGCACACCCGAGCAGGCCCTCGACGAGCTGCTCTACAACAAGCTGTATTCACTCATGTTCGAGGGAGCACACCGCTGGATCGATGCCCGGCACTACGACCGCCTCGACCAGCTCCCGGTGGACCGCGTGGGGGACGAGGTCTTCTCGACCCTTCCGATCCCGACGGACGAAACGCTGCCGCGGCAATGACATAGGCGCGGTTCCGGCGAGCCCCCACTGGCGTAGCGGGGGCTCGTCTGGCATTATGGAATCCCGGACCGGCCCTGCGCCGGCCGCGGCCTCCCGACATGCAGCAGGTGGTTTCCGCCACCGGTTTCCGGCACCTCGCCTGGAGCCGCAGGCCAGCGGCCGAGGTCGGCTGGACTGACCGATCTCCTGCGCGGCGCGACCCGTGCTTGACTTAGCTCCGAGGATCCCGAGAGTCGTTCATTCCATGGAGGGCACCGAGATGATTCATCGCATCACCCGTGTTGCCGGAGTTCGGCTGTTGGCCGCCGCGGTCACGCTCCTCTCCTTCACCGCCTGTGGCGGCGAGGCGTCGAAGTACTCAGGCTCCTGGAAGCGGGACCTGTATGGCGAGGGCGAAGTGCAGATGAAGCTGGCGTCCAACGGCGGGATGGAGCTGATGCTTCCATCACCGCGCTGGCCCGACAGTGTGGACATGAAGGGCCGCGCGGCGTTCAGCGGGGACACGCTGATCTTCAAGGCGGACACCGCGGGCAGCGCCTGCCAGACGTCGGATGCGCGCTATGTGGTGAGCCGCAGCGACAGCGAGCTGCGCATCGCGGGAGTCGGCATGGATTCGTGTGGCGGCAGGCGGGCGGCGCTGGTGGGGACCTGGCAGAAGAGCTGAAGCGCGCTCACTCGGCTCGGGGCCACTGCTGCGTGACGCAGTGGAAGGCCCCCAGCCCCCAGACCAGATCGGTGCAGTCCATGCCGATGACGTCGCGGTCGGGGAAAAGGCGTTGCAGGGTCGCCTGGGCCTCGGCGTCGCGCTCCGGGTCATAGGTCGGCAACAGAACCAGTCCGTTGGCGATGTAGAAGTTCGCGTAGCTCGCCGGCAGCCGCTGGCCGTCGCAGTAGACAGGGCGCGGCATGGGCAGCGTGACCACGCGCAGCGGTGTTCCGTCCTGATCGCGCATGGCGCGGAGCCGCTCCAGGTTCTCCTGGAGCGGCTCGTAGTTTTCATCGGCCGGATCGGTCTCCACCGCGGTCACGACCGTGGTCGGGTCCACGAACCTGGTCAGGTCGTCCACGTGGCCGTCGGTGTCGTCACCCGCGATCCCGTCGCCGAGCCAGAGAATGTTGCTGACGCCGAGGTGCCCGCGGAGGCGGGCTTCGATGGCCGCGCGGTCGAGGCCGGGATTGCGGTTGGGGTTGAGCAGGCAGGCCTCGGTGGTGAGCAGCGTGCCGCGCCCGTTCACGTCTATCGAGCCGCCCTCGAGCACCATGCCGGGGTAGTACACCGGGATTCCGTACTCGCGGCCGACGCGGGTCGGGATCACGTCGTCGAGGTCGTAGGGCGGATACTTGCCGCCCCAGGCGTTGTACTCCCAGTCGAGGATGGCCTGCTCGGTCTTTCCGGGGGAGCGTCGCTGGACGAAGATGGGGCCGTGGTCGCGGCACCAGGCGTCGTTGGTGGGGTTGTGGTGGAAGAAGATGTTGGCCGGGTCGGCGCCCGCGTCGGCGAGGAGCTCCCGCACCTGCGTCTCCATGGCGGGTCCCGAGACGTTGATGTGGACTTCCTCCCGCTCGGCGAGGAGCCGCACCATCCGCGAGAAGATTCCCGGGACCGAGCCGAATCTACCGGGCCAGGAGGCCTCCTTGTGAGGCCAGCTCAGCCAGGTGCCGCGGTGCGGCTCCCACTCGGCGGGCATGCGGAAGCCCGGTGGGAGCGGGCGAGGATCGGCGCCGTCGCCCATCAGTCCAGATAGCGCCGGGTCAGGTCCTGGTACGCGTCGATCCGCCGGTCCCGGAGGAAGGGCCAGTGGGTGCGGCTGGTGTTCACCTTCGACAGGTCGCAGGTCGCGGTGAGCACCTCTTCGCCGGTGCCAGCCTTGACCAGGAGCCGGCCGCCGGGATCGGACACGAAGCTCCCGCCCCAGAACTCGATGCCGCCCCGGGGATCGCCCTCGTGTCCCACTCTATTCACGGCGCAGACGTAGACGCCGTTGGCGATGGCATGGCTGCGCTGGATCGTCTCCCAGGCCGCCTGCTGCTGGGCTCCGTGCTCCTGCTTCTCCGCCGGCAGCCAGCCGATCGCGGTGGGGTAGAACAGGATCTGCGCGCCGCTCAGGGCCGTGAGGCGCGCGGCCTCGGGATACCATTGATCCCAGCAGATGAGGACCCCGATCCGCCCGAAGCGGGTGTCCCAGGCCCGGAACCCGAGATCGCCGGGAGTGAAGTAGAACTTCTCGTAGTACTGAGGGTCGTCGGGAATGTGCATCTTCCGGTACTTTCCGAGGTACCGCCCGTCCGCGTCGAGCACCGCGGCGGTGTTGTGGTAGAGCCCTTCCGCCCGCTTCTCGAAGAGCGAGGCGACGATCACGACGCCCAGCTCGCCGGCGACCTTCGCCAGCCGTTCGCTCGACGGCCCCGGGACCGGCTCGGCCAGGTCGAAGTGCCGGTGGTCCTCGGTCTGACAGAAGTACTGGCTTCGGAAGAGCTCCTGAAGGCACACTATCTGGGCGCCCTTGGCGGCCGCGGTCCGAACGCCCTCGATCGCCTTCTCGAGATTTTCGTCGGGATCGAGAGTGCAGCTCATCTGCACGAGGCCGAGCGTCACCGAGGTCTTGCCGGATGTACTCATGACGGTGAAGATAATGCCCGGCGACGCCCCGGGCAGTCGCCGGCGTGATCCAGGTCACTCGCGGTACATGGCGAAGGGCGCGGCGGCCGCCGCGCCCACCAGGGTAGTGTGCCTGCTGGCCCCCGTTGAGCTGCAACCTACGAAAGGAATACGAGGATCATGAGATCGGCTTCGTACGAGGTGCGGGATGCCGGCCGTCGGGCCGGGCGGTGGGCGGTCATCGCGACGCTGGCTCTCCTCGCCGGGTGTACCGGCGAGCGCCGGGAATCGTCGGCTGCCGGCAACGCGGGCGCTGCGGTTACCGACAGTGTGCCGACGACGACCGATACCGCGCGGACAGCCGCCGCGGATTCGGCCGGCGCCACCCAGACCGACACGGCGACCGGCACGACGGCCGCAGCCGACACGACGACCGGCACGGCGGCCGCAGCCGACACTCCGGCGGCAGGCCTTGCCAGGGACACCGCTGCCGCGCAGCAGGCCCGGCGTCCGGCAGCACCGGACACTCCCACGACGGCCGCGACGCAGGACACCGGCGGTCAGGGCGGGGCCACCGGAGAGACCGCGACCACCGAGGCCCCCATGCGCGACGCATACCATCAGGCACCCCGGGACACCGTGGATGCGGACACGTACGATGGCTGGAAGCAGTACAATCTCAATTGCGCGCGCTGTCACGGCGAGGACGTGCTGGGCTCCACCATCGCGCCGCATCTGGTCATGTCCCTCAAGCCCGACGGTCCGATCAACACCCAGGAATTGTTCGTCCAGGTCGTCTGCGCGGGGCGCCCGGCGAAGGGCATGCCGTCGTGGTGCGCGCTGGGGATGGATCCCGCGACGATCAACAAGATCTACGCCTACGTGAAGGGCAGAAGCGAGGGCAAGATCGGCCCCGGTCGCCCGGCACGGAAACCGGAAGGCTGAGCGAGCCTATGAGACCGTTCACCCTCTCCTGTGTCCTGGTTCTGTGCGTCGGCGCCGCTGGTCGGCTCGAGGCCCAGGAGGGAGCAGCCGTGAGCGCCGCGGAGTACGAAGGATGGAGGCAATACAGCGTTCATTGCGCTCGCTGTCACGGTCAGGACGCACTCCCGAACCCGGTGGCGGCCAACCTCCTGGTGAGCCTGGCACCCGGAGGCCCGATGGCGAGCCAGGAGGCCTTCGCGGGTGTGGTGCTGAAGGGCCGGCCGGAGCGCGGCATGCCGGCCTTCGAAGGAGTTCTGAGCCAGGAGCAGGTCGGCGCCATCTACGCCTACCTGAAGGGCCGGGCGGAGAAGCGGATTCCGCCCGGCCGGCCGAAACAGCCGGCGGACTAGGCCGGCGGGCGAATCACCACGGCCGCCTCGCCGAGGCGGACCGGCCACCGGAGCGTGAGTGAGTCGCCCTGCCTGGTGCGGTCGAGGCCCCGCTCCGATTTCGCGACCGTCTCGATGGCGAAGCGCCACGGCTCCGCGGCCGGCGTGCTCTCCGGCTCGAGGGACCCGGCGAGCGAGATCTCGGTGGAGAAGAGGTCGTCCGCCTCCGAGGCTCCGGGGTCCCAGGCGTAGCGGACCGTCATCTCTCCCGTGCTGCTGAACCGGATGAGCTTCGACAGCCGCCCGGGCCCCTCTCCGGTGGCGCAGGCGATCTCCAGGGCCCCACGCCGCCGTTGCACCGCGTAGTCGAACCGCGCACGGGCCCACGAGTGCACCGGGCTATACTCGCCCCTCGCGTATTCCTCGAGTCCCAGCGTGCGCGGAAGGATGCGCTCCAGGAGCAGCGCCCGATCCTCGTGGTCCAGCGGCGGACGCACGTCCAGCCGTATCCCCTCCTCGATCTCGTGGATGCTCGCGGCTCCCGCCTCGCCCTGCGCGTCGTGCGCGCCCCGCTCCAGGGCGAGGTCGTGGTAGGCCTCCCGCCTCCGGGTGAGCACGTTGGCGTAGTTGATCCCGCTGCGGAACAGCGTGTACTCCTCGACGGCGGCGCCGCGGACCGGGCTCACGATCGCCGAGAACGACTCGGAGTGCACCCAGATCTCCGGGTGCCCGTCGCAGTCGAAGTCGAGCACCTCCCAGGCCAGACCCTTGCCCCGGCGGAGCTCCGCCTCGGCGAGCGCGAGCTCGCGCCAGACGGCATCGCGCAGGTGCGGGAGGTACAGGCCGCCGAAGACGCCGTGCCAGTAGGCATCGTTGCACTGGGCGCGGCCGATCGCGCGGCGCGCCTCGGCGGGGTTCCCCCTGCGACGGCAGAGCGCGGAGAGCGCCTGCATCTTCTTGTGCATCCGGTTCGACTCGGAGTATTTCACGAAGAAGTTGAGCCAGTGCGCGCCGCGCACGAGGGCGCCGTCCGGCCCGGCCATGCGAGCCTCGCCCAGGTCGCGCTGGAGCCGGGCGAGCCGGAGCGCCGCGTCCGGCGGGAGCGCCCAGCTCTCCATCTCGGTGTACGAGGCGGTGGGCAGGTAGGCCAGTCCGTTGCTGGGCACCTCGGTGAGCGCTTCGTCGAGCCGGCTCAACTTCACCTCCCCGCTCTCCACCAGCCCGCCGACGATCCCCATGAACCGATCGAGCCAGCCGCGCTCGTACACCCACTCCCTGGTGCCGGGCCAGCCGCCGAACTTCTCGCCATCGTCGGCGAGCACCGCCAGACGGTGGCCCGCTTCCCGCAGCTCGCCGAGATACCGCGCCGTCTCCTCCGGTGGCTGAAACGGTATCAGATAGCGCAGCCGCTGGTCGATCGGGAACAGGGCCAGCCGCCGCCCGTCGCTCTCGGTCCAGAACGGCGCGTGGAGCTGCTCGCTCTCGAAGCCGGTGACGAGGAAGTGACGGTCGTCCACCAGCGCGTAGCGCACGCCGGCATCGGCCAGGTCCGCGGCGAGCTCCGGCTCCCATACGCGCTCCGTGAGCCAGAGCCCCCGGGCATCCACGCCGAACCGTCGCCGCACGGCCTCGTGCATCCACCCGATCTGCTCGATCCGGTCGGGCCGGGGCAGCGAGGCCAGCACCGGCTCGTAGAAGCCGGCGAGCAGGATCTCGATCTTCCCGTCGGCCGCCAGGGTCCCGAGCCGGTCGAGGTACGCCGGCTCGTGGCGCTCCAGCCACTCGAGCAGCGGCCCCGAGAGATGGAGCACGACCGGGAGAAACCCGCGCCCCGCGAGCCGGTCGAGCAGGGGCCGGTAGACGTCCTCCACGTGCTGGGCGAAGACGTGGTCGAAGTTGCCGACCGGCTGGTGGAGATGGAGCCCGAAGACGAACCGGATCGGAGCCATGGAGCGTCAATCCACCGCGAGTGAGCGAGAGCCGCCGAGCGCCGCCGCCACCGCGGGGAGGACGTCGGGAAAGACCTGGTCGCGCCGGGCCAGCTCCTCGGCGCGCGACTGCGCCTGCGCCAGCCGGTCCCCGGCCTCGGGGGCCAGGGCATCGAGCAGCGACTGGGCGTCGTCGCAGTGCTCCCGGAAGCGCCGCTCGGCGTAGTCCGACGCCGCGCCGGTGGAGATGATGAACTGCCAGTCGGAGGCCTGGGCCAGGAGCAGCTCCCGCGCCGCCTGCTCGAGGACGGGCCGGGCCGCAGGCTCGGCGAGGGCCGCGGGCGCGACGTCCCAGAAGGTCTCCTCCAGCGGCCAGAGGCGCTCCCAGGTCCAGACCGTCGCGTCGTTGAGCCACATGCTGAAGTCGCCGTTGGCGCCCCACGAGCCGGAGGGGAAGCGAACCGGCTGCCGGGCCGGGTGCTCGGCGAGGTGGCGGGACGCGGTGACCGGCCGGATGCCCCGAGGCTCGCGGGCCACGGCGCGGTAGACCGAGCCGAGCCAGTCGGGGCCCTCGAACCACCAGTGTCCGAACAGCTCGGTGTCGAAGGGGGCGACGATGACGCCGTCGCGCCGCTCCCGCTCGCTTTCGGCGATCTCCCCGAGGAGTCCCGCGAAATGCTCGGCATGGTCCCGGGCCCGGCGGAGCGCGGTGTCGGGGTCGTACGGCTCCTTGCCGCCGAGGTCCACGTCGCTCCCCGTCACCCGCCAGAGCTTGAGGCCTCCGGGCCAGCGCATCTTGTGGAACTCGAGGTAGGATCCGTCGCCGGGATAGCCCTGGAACCGGCTCCACACCTGCATCGACGAGCGCGGATCCCGCACCAGCGCGGCCACACCCTCGGCGGCTCGGGGGTGCGCGACCTGGTACGCCTTGTAGGGGGAGCGATGTACCATGCCGACCGCGGAATCACCGGGATCGCCATAGATGCCGAGCGGGCGTCCGGCGGATGCCATATGCGAGTCCGCGAAGAAATACCGGAACCGCGCATCGCTCAGGTGCTCCTCGATTCCGCGGCGGATGCCGGCGCGCGGAGCGGTCGGCCACGGGTGCCATGCGCCCCGGGGGCGGTAGGCGCACTCGGGGAGCCACACGCCTTCGGACGCGCGGCCGAAGAGTCGGCGGTGCTCGGCCCGGCCGACCGCGAGCTGGAGCCGGATGCTCTCGTCACGGGCGAGCAGCGGGAGGAAGCCGTGGGTCGCCGCGGACGTGATGATCTCGAGCCGGCCGTCGTCCTGCAGCGACCGAAGCGCGGCGAGGATGTCGCCGCCGATGGCGTGGTAGAGGGCGCGGAGCCGGCCGACACGCTCGCGCCAGAAGTCCACCACCGGGAGCAGGTGGCCTTCCCCCGTCGTGGCGAGCGAGGCGGGGGCCTCGTCACAGGCGAGGAGGCGCTGGGCGAAGAACGCCTCCATCTCCGCCACGAAGGCCGGGCTCGCGAGCTGGTTCGCGAGCACGGGCGTGACGCCGATGGTGAGGGGAGCGGGGACGCCTTCCGCCTCGAGGCCGCGCAGCACCTCGATCAGCGGGAGGTAGGTGTCGAGTGCGGCCTCGCAGAGCCAGTCGCTGCCATGCGGCCAGCGGCCGTGATGCAGCACGTAGGGGAGGTGGCTGTGGAGCGCGAGCGCGAAGTCCATGGGGCGGCCGCCTATCGCATCGCGGCGTGGGCGATCGCGCGGCGGTACACCTCGAGGTACTGGTCCACCGAGCGCTCCCAGCCGAAGTCGCGGGCCATGGCGCGGCGCATCATCGCCTGCCACTTGGGTTGGTCACCGTAGGCGCGCAGCGCGCGGAACCCGGCCTCCTGAAACGCCTCGGACATGTACCCGTCGAACGTGAATCCCGTGACGCCGTCCTCGACCGTGTCGGCGAGCCCGCCGACACGGCGCACGACCGGCGGCGCGCCGTAGCGCTGGGCTCGCATCTGGGTGAGCCCGCAGGGCTCGTACAGCGACGGCATGAGGAAGATGTCGGCCCCGGCCATGAGCCGGTGCTCCAGCCGATCGGTGAAGTCGAGCTGGACCCCGATCCGGTTGGGGGCCGAGCTGGCCAGCTCGACCAGCGCGCGCTCGTACCTCGGATCGCCGCTGCCCAGGAAGACGAACTGCGCGTCGCCGCCGAGGAGCTCGCGGGCGCCGAGGATGAGATCGAGCCCCTTCTGGGTGACCAGCCGCCCGGTCATTCCGAAGAGGGGTGCGCGTCGCCGCTGGGGCAGTCCGAACGAGCGCTGGAGCGCCGCCTTGCAGCGCCGTTTTCCCTCCAGCTTCTCGGCCGAGTACTGGGCGGTGATCTGGGTGTCGGTGGCGGGGTTCCAGATCCGCTGATCGATCCCGTTGAGCACCCCGACCAGCCGGTCGCCCAGCGCCACGAAGACATCGTGAAGGCCGAAGCCGCCGCCCGGGGTGCGAAGCTCCTTGGCCTGGGTCGGGCTCACGGTCGTCACCGAGTCGGCGAAGATCAGGCCGCCCTTCAGGAAGTTCACCTTGCCGTACCACTCGAGCTGCTGCCAGTTGTAGAGCGCCCACGGCAGACCGATCTCCGGCATCACCTCGGGGCCGAAATGCCCCTGGTAGCCGGGATTGTGGACCGACAGGACGGTCGTCGCGTTCCCGGCATGGCGCTCGGCGGCGAGGGTGGTGCGGAGATAGACCGGGGCGAGCGCGGTGTGCCAGTCGTGAGCGTGGAGGAGGACCGGCCCCTTCACCAGGCGGGGAAGGACGGTCACCGCGGCCAGCGCGAAGAAGGCGAACCGCCGGTGGTTGTCGGTGTAGTCGGCGCCGCCCTCGCCGTAGATGCCGGGTCGGTTGAAGTACTCGAGATGCTCCAGGAAGTACACCTTCGGGCCGGTCGTGGGTCCCGCGACCCGGAAGACGCGGGCTTCCTCGTGCCGGGGGCCGACCGCCACCACGAACGGCGGCCCGACCGGCTCGAGATCGGGGTCCTCGTCCCGCACGCTGCGGTAGAGCGGGAGGATGGCGGTGACGTCGAGCCCGGCCGCGTGCTGGAAGTTGGCCAGTCCCGCGACCGCCTCGGCCAGGCCGCCGGTGCGGGCGTAGGGGAAGTACTCCGCCGCCACGTGGACGATGCCAACGGGCTCGTCGCCCCGTGCGGTCACCAGGTTCGCCATCCGTCGTGCCTCAGCCCGTGGGCGGATCGTCGCCGGCCGCCTCGCCACGGATCGCGGGAGCGTAGTATTCCTGCACGTAGTTCTGCACCATGCGGCGGGCGGTGAACCGCGAGCCCGCCAGCCGGAGCGCGTGCCGCATCTTGTCCACCCAGCCGATGGGCACCCCCGCCGCATTGCGGGTGTGGTAGAGCGGAACCACCTGCTCCTCCAGGAGCCGGTAGAAGCGCTCGGCGTCCGCTGCGTCGGCGTCCTCGGTGTCGCCCGCCGGCGAGATGGCCCAGCCGCTCAGCCCGTCGAATCCCTCCTGCCACCACCCGTCGAGCGTGCTGAGCTGCGGCACGCCGTTGAGTGCCGCCTTCATCCCGCTGGTGCCCGAGGCCTCGAGCGGAACCCGCGGCAGGTTCACCCAGACGTCCACCCCCTGCACCAGGAGATGGGCGAGGTGCATGTCGTAGTCCTCCAGGAACGCGACCCGTCCCTCGAACTCGGGATCGCGGGTGAACTGATAGACGCTCTGGAGCACTTCCTTCCCCGGGTTGTCGGCCGGGTGCGCCTTGCCGGCGAAGATGATCTGCACCGGGCGCCGCTGATCCACCAGCAGGCGCCGGAGCCGGTCGAGGTCGCGAAAGATCAGATTGGCGCGCTTGTAGGTCGCGAAGCGGCGGGCGAAGCCGAGGGTGAGCGCGGCGGGATCGAGCAGCGTGCCGGCGCCGACCACCTGCGCCGCCTCCTTGAACCGTGCGGCGAAGCGGCGCCTGGCGTCCTCGCGGATCCTGGTGGCGAGCACGTGCTTGAGGCGGAGGTGCGCGGCCCAGAAGCGGTCGTGATCCAGCGACAGCACATGATCCCAGAACCCCGGCTCGTCGAGGCGGTTGCCCCAGTCGGGGCCGAGGTGCCCGTCGAGCAGCTCCATGATGGGGCTCGCCATCCAGGTGGCGAGATGGACGCCGTTGGTCACGTGGCCGACCGGCACCGCCTCCCAGGGTCGGCCCGGCCAGAGGTCGTGCCAGAGATTCCGCGACACCTGGCCGTGGCGCCGGGAGACGCCGTTCACCCGGGCCGACAGGCGCATGGCGCATACGGTCATGTGGAACTGGCCGTCGATCGAGGGATGCTTGCCGAGGTGGAAGAGCGCGTCGCGGTCGATCCCCATCTCCTCCCAGATCGGGCCGGCACACGCCTCCAGGGCCTCCACCGCGAAGGCATCGTGGCCCGCCGGAACCGGCGTGTGAGTGGTGAAGACGCTGTGCGCCCGGACCTCGCGGACCGCGTCGTCGAACGACGTGCCGCCCACCGTCAGCTCGCGGAGCCGCTCGATCATCATGAACGCGGCATGCCCCTCGTTGGCGTGCCAGACGGTGGGGGCGATCCCCAGCGCCCGCAGCACCCGCACGCCACCGACTCCCAGGATCCACTCCTGCCGCACCCGCAGATCGGGCCCGCCGGCATAGAGCTTGTTCATCAGCCCGCGGTCGTCGGGATGATTGAGCTCGAGATTGGTGTCCAGCAGGTAGATCGGAACCCGGCCCACCATCATGCGCCAGGCGCGCACGTGCACCGGCCGGCCCGAGGTCTCGACGGTCGTGAGGTAGGGGCGTCCCTGGGGGCCACGCACCGGCTCCAGGGGCGTCAGCGAGATGTCGTACTCGTCGTCGCTGTCCTCCTGCCAGCCGTCGAGTCTCAGCCGCTGGTCGAAATAGCCCTTCATGTACATCAGGCCCACGCCCGTCAGCGGGATTCCGAGGTCGCTCGCCGCCTTGCAGTGGTCGCCCGCCAGGACGCCGAGACCGCCGGAGTAGATCGGCACCGAGCTGTGCAGCCCGAACTCGGCGCAGAAGTACGCCACCGAGCTGCCGTCGAGGTCGCCGTAGCTCTGGGTGAACCAGGTGTCGCGGCTCGAGGTCTCGTGGTGCATCCGCGCCATGACCTCGTCGTAGCGGCGGAGGAAGTCGCTGTCGCTGGCGCACGCGGCGATGCGCTCGGGGTCCACCCGGCAGAGCAGCTCCAACGGATTGTGGCGGGTCATGCCCCAGAGGGAGGCGTCGATGCTCCGGAACAGATCGCGGCCCCCGCGATTCCAGCTCCACCAGAGGTTGTTTGCGAGGGTCGCCAGGCCTTCGATGCGCGCGGGGAGATACGGGATGTGGGCGCTGTGGGAAGTCATAGGGCGGTAGTATAGCGGGGTCGGGTGGAAGGGTGAAACGGCGGAATGTGCGGGAAGACGGACGGGCGGAGCGAAGAAAATCGCGAGGCGGATCGGCCGTTCCGCCCTATCTCACCAGCTTCTTGAACCGTATCCTGTGCGGCTGGTCGGCGGAGACTCCCTTGCGGCGCTTCAAGTCGGCCACGTAGTCCTGGTAGTTGCCCTCGAACCAGACCACCTCGCTGTCTCCCTCGAACGCGAGGATGTGAGTCGCGATGCGATCGAGAAACCAGCGGTCGTGGCTGATCACGACCGCGCAGCCGGCGAAGCCGAGCAGCGCCTCCTCGAGCGCCCGCAGCGTGTCGACGTCGAGATCGTTGGTGGGCTCGTCGAGCAGCAGCAGGTTGCCTCCGGTCCGCAGCAGCTTGGCCAGATGGAGCCGGTTGCGCTCGCCGCCGGAGAGGGTGTCCACCTTCTTCTGCTGGTCGGCGCCGCGGAAGTTGAAGCCGGCGCTGTAGGCCCGGGCGTTCACGGTGCGGCGGCCGAACTGGAGCTGGTCCTGGCCGCCCGAGATCTCCTGGTAGACGGTCTTGCCGGCATCGAGCGCGTCACGGGTCTGGTCCACGTAGGCGATCTGCACGGTCGAGCCGACCTTGAGCGTGCCGCCATCGGGCTCCTCCTGGCCGGTGATCATCCGGAAGAGCGTGGTCTTGCCGGCCCCGTTGGGCCCGATGACGCCGACGATGCCGCCGCGCGGCAGGGAGAAGCTCAGGCCGTCGATGAGGAGCCGGTCGCCATAGCCCTTGCTGAGGTTCTCGGTCACCACCACCTCGTCGCCCAGCCGCTCGGGCACCGGGATCAGGATCTCGGCCGAGCCTTCGGTCTGCCGCGCCGCCTCCTCGCGCAGCTCCTCGTAGCGGGTGATGCGCGCCTTGCTCTTGGCCTGCCTCGCGCGGGGGGACATGCGGATCCACTCCAGCTCGTGCTGCAGCGTCTTCTGACGAGCGGAGGCCTGCTTCTCCTCCTGGGCCATGCGGCGCTGCTTCTGCTCCAGCCAGGAGGAGTAGTTGCCCTCCCAGGGGATGCCGGCGCCCTGATAGAGCTCGAGGATCCAGCCCGCCACGTTGTCGAGGAAGTACCGGTCGTGGGTCACCGCCACGACGGTACCCGGGAAGTCGGCGAGGAACCGCTCCAGCCACCACACGCTCTCGGCGTCGAGGTGGTTGGTGGGCTCGTCCAGCAGGAGCATGTCGGGCTGCTCGAGGAGCACGCGACAGAGCGCCACCCGGCGGCGCTCGCCCCCCGAGAGCCGGGCGACGTCGGCGTCGCCCGGCGGGAGGCGGAGCGCGTCCATCGCGATGTCCACCTTGTGGTCCAGCTCCCAGAGGCCGAGCGCGTCGATCCGCTCCTGGAGGTTGCCCTGCTTCTCCAGCAGCCGGCTCATCTCGTCGTCGTCCATGGGCTCCGCGAACTTCGCGCTGATCTCCTCGAACTGGCGCAGCATCGCGCGCTGCTCGGCCACCGCTTCCTCCACGTTGCCGCGCACGTCCTTGGACGGATCGAGCTGCGGCTCCTGGGGCAGGTATCCGATCCTGGTTCCGGGGAGGGGGCGCGCGTCGCCCATGAAGTCCTTGTCCACCCCGGCCATGATGCGGAGCAGCGTCGACTTCCCCGCGCCGTTGGCGCCGAGCACGCCGATCTTGGCGCCGGGGTAGAAGGCGAGATGGATCCCCTTGAGGATCTCGCGGGAGGGAGGCACGACCTTTCTGAGGTCGCGCATGGTGAAGATGTATTCGCCGGCCATGGGGGGACAAAATAACCAAAAGGGCGTCCCAGCGGGGACGCCCTCG
>CAMPKP010000017.1 GCA_946887295.1 uncultured Gemmatimonadota bacterium
ACGCGGCCAAGCATTACATCACATACCTCTGGTCGGGCGCCAGCGGGACCACGGTCGATATGTACCGGAACGGCAAGCTGGTCAAGAACACGCCCAACGACGGGCGTCAGACGACGGCGCACAATGCCACCGGAACGTCCACGTATCGGCTGAAGATCTGTCTGGCGGGAAGCACCACCGCGTGCTCGGCCGAGCGGACGCTGACGCTCAGCAACTAAGTCGGTCGGTGGCCTCGGACTCGGCAGCGAGTCCGGAACGCTGTCTTCCACAAACACCGAGCCCCCGCGCTGCGGGGGCTCGGTCGTCTATTGATCGTATCGATTGACCCTGGAGGATTCGAACCTCCGTCAATCGTCAAGGCGGTGCAGGCGCCCACCGAGGAGCGCTCCGTGCAGGTTCTTGCGCGCCGAAAGACTGAGAGGTAGCCGAATTCGGATAGGGGTAAACCCGGACCCTCGAATCAGAACTTGACAAAGCCGCCGGGTCGCGACAACTCCTTTCGGCGCACACCGCCTGGTGTGCCGAAGCAAACCTTCCCTTGTCGTGTTCGTCCCAATCGCCGGAGGTTCCTTTGCCTCGCTTCCGTCTTGGATGGGCGTCCCTTGGCGCCCTCACCCTCGCCGCATGCATGGATAGTCAGTCACCCGAGGATTCTCCTTCGACGCCGTCGACGCCACCCGGTACCTCGTTGCCCGTGATGGAAACGATGCGACTGGCGGGGACGACCGCCAACATCACCGCCGGCTACACCATCACCCTGCGGTTCATCAACCCACCGACGGCCGACCAGCGCCGGTTCTTCGAGACCGCCGCCGCCAAGTGGCAGACCATCCTGGTGGGCGATGTCCCCGACGCATCCGGCACCATTCCGGCCCGGTCGTGCGGCAACAGCATCAAGACGCCGGTCTTCACGGGTACGGTGGACGACATCCTGATAGACGTTCTGCTCGAGCCGATCGACGGCCCCGGCGCGGTGCTGGGGTCGGCGGGCCCGTGTCTGGCGCGGAACGCGGATCTATTGTCCCTGTATGGCATCATGCGCTTCGATACCGACGATCTGGCATTCCTCCAGCAGAACAACGTGCTGGACGAGGTCGTGGTGCACGAGATGGGGCACGTACTCGGCATCGGAACGCTGTGGAGCTTTGGCCGCACGCTTCTGCAGGGCACCGCGGCGGATCCCCGGTTCGTGGGGCCCAACGCGATCGGGGGCTTCCACGAGGTCGGAGGCCGCGGCGCGACCATTCCGGTGGAGGAGGACGGCGGACCGGGGACCCGGTTCGGCCACTGGGATGACGAGACCTTCGACACCGAGCTGATGACCGGCTTCATCGGACTGGGCGCGAGCCCGCTGAGTGTGATGACGGTCGGCTCGATGGCCGATCTGGGGTACGTGGTGAACAACGGCGCCGCTGATGACTACCGGGTGCGGGGCCGCCAGGAGCGGGTGGACGACGAGGAGGCCACCGCCACGGTGCGAATCGACCTGGCCGGACGGGAGCAGCTGATTCGGCCGCTGGCGGTAGTCAAGTAGTCGGCCGAGCAGAGTGTCTCGCGATTGCAAGCAAATGGCGTCCGGAGAACGGGCGCCATTTGCTTGCAATCGTTCGAAGCATCTGAGCCCTTAGAGGATATGCAAAAGGCGCCACCGCGGCGCCTCCTGCACGGCGCACATCATAGCAGGGCATGAACGGCCCGTCCGGGGGGCGTCTAGGAGGGAGAGATCGATTGGCCCTGGAGGATTCGAACCTCCATTAACGGATCCAAAGTCCGCTGTCCTGCCATTGGACGAAGGGCCACTGCGCCTGGCAATCTATATCGGCTCCGGTCCCTGCGGCGGGGTCGCCAGCGTCTGGACGGGGGTGAGCGCGCCATGCTTCCGGCCCAGCATCATGCGGGCATCCTCACGGTCACCGGCCGAGCGATAGACGGCGAAGAGCGTGGAGCCCGAGCCCGTCATCCGGCAGACCAGCGGGCGGGTGCCGGCAAGCGCCTCGAACGCGGCCCGGATCCGCGGATGCCGCCCGAAGGCGGCGGACTCGAAGTCGTTGCCGGCCATCCGCCCGATGTCGCCCCAGGTGGCGAGAGCGTCGAGGTCGAGCGCGACCGCGCCGCGCCGGTGGCCCGAGGGCCGGTCCTGGTCCACCCACGCGTATGCCTCGGCGGTAGAGATCGAGACCGGCGGCGTGAGCAGCAGCGCGGGTGCGGGCGGAAGGGGCGGGAGGCGGAGCAACCGTTCCCCGTGCCCCCACGCGAGCGCGAGAGGCGCGCCCGCGAGGAAGAAGGCCACGTCGCTGCCGAGCCGCGCGGCGAACTGCAGCAGCTCGTGACGGGGAACCGCGTTGCCGGCAAGCCGGTTCACGGCGAGCAGCGCGGCGGCCGCGTCGCTCGATCCGCCGCCCAGGCCGGCGCGCACCGGGATCCGCTTGGTCAAGGCAAGATGAACCGCGAACCGGTCGCCGGTCGCCGCGAGGACCGCTGCTGCCGCCCGGAGCGCGAGATTTTCGCCCGGCGGCCCCAGCTCGGCGCCCTCCACCTCTATCGTGACGCCGCGCCCCTCGCGCCGCTCCGCTCGAAGCTCGTCCGCGAGATCCACCAGACAGAAGAGCGTCTCCAGCCCGTGGAAGCCGTCGGCCTCGCGTGCCATCACCCGGAGGAACAGGTTGAGCTTCGCGTGGGCCGGCAGCCGCACCGCCGTGTCGGTCACGGCCGCGAGATGCCCCGCAGGTCGCTCAGCTCCACCGGCGTGCGGGCCAGCGACCAGGCACCCGCCAGCGTGATGGGGATGAAGGTTGCGCCATGGTAGGCGATGGCATAGGACGACGCGACGTCGTTCGGGATGCCGTAGAGGGCCAGCGCCGCCACGATGGCGGCCTCGAACTGACCCACGAAGCCCGGTGTGAGCTGCACCGAGATCCCGATCACGAGCACGCCCTGCATGAGCAGCGCCCCTCCGAAACCGACCGGAATGTCGAAGGCTGCGAAGCTCACCCACAGCGCCAGCGCGTTCATGGTCCAGAGGGCGATCGACCAGGCGATGACGCCCGCCAGCAGCGCGGGCGACCGCAGGGAAGCCAGGCCCTGGCGAAAGCCCTCGATGGTCACGATCAGCCGCTCGGTCAGTCGCCCCTGCGGGAGGAGCCGGCGCACCAGGCGCTCGGACGTCTCGGGAAAGGCGACGATCGCCACGGCGACCAGCAGCGCACCGAGCGACAGCAGGCCGGCTACCTGCGCCGCGCGAGCCAGCGAGACTCCGCCCACCACCACTCCCGCTGGCAGGTCGGAGGCGAGGAGGCCGACGGCCAGCAGGCCGATCACGGCCAGACCGTCGAACACCCGCTCCACGGCGATCGACGACATCGTGGCCGTGAGACGCGCGCCCGAGAGCTTCGTCGCCGCGAAGACCCGCACCAGCTCGCCGGCCCGGAAGGGCAGGAGGTTGTTCGCCATGAAGCCGATCGCCGTGGCATGCCACAGCGGCCACGGCTTCAGGGGCGCGCCCGACTCGTCGCGCAGGAGCAGTCGCCAGCGGATGAGCCGCATGGGAAACGTCAGGGAGGCCAGCAGCACGCCGAACGCCAGGGGCCAGGGGTCCGAGCTGCGGATCTGGCGGACTACCTCGTCGAGGTGCACCCCGCGGAATGCCCAGAGGAGGAGCGCGATGGCGAGCGCTCCTCCGACGATGCCGGCCACGATTCGCCGGCCGCCCGAGCGGGCGGCCGGTGCGTCAGGATTCGTCAAGCGCGAGGGGGACGAGATCGAGCAGCTCCTGCAGCAGCGGACGGATCGCGGCGATGTCCGAGACGCCGGCGAGCTCCGCCGCCAGCCTCTGGCGCACCGCCGCGGCCCGCTCGAGGGCGGAGCGGCCGCGATAGCACAGCGACTCGATGGCCACCGGGTCGGTGGCGGGCTCGGGCCGGCCGAGCAGGACCTCGATGGACGCCGGGACCGAGCCGCGCTCGCGCTGGAGTCGCTCCAGCGTCCGGAAAGTCGATTCCAGGCTGCTTCCCCCCTCGGACGCGGACGCGGCATCGGGCGCGAGGCTCGCGATGGGGACCACGTCTCCCTCGGGCTCGGAAGACGCATCGTACTGCAGGGACTCGATCGGTACCACATCGGCGTCCGGCGTGGGGGCGGGCTGTGCTTCCGCGCCACCGCCGCGAGCCACATCGAGCTCGTTCGCCACGTCGAGGATGCGGCGGGACACCTGCATCCTGTCGCCCGCATCGGCCACGGACCGCAGCAGCTCGCCGGCAGCCTTGAGCCTGGACACCAGCTCGTCGGTGGAGCGGCTGGCGAGCCCGGCCGCAAGCGCCTCGCGGGTGGAGCGGGCGAACACCGCGAGCGCGCCCGCGACGGGGTCGGGACCCGGAACGCTCGCCGCCCGCAGGGCTCCGATCAGATGATAGAGCCGGAGGTCGCGCTCGGTCGCGGAGCCGGCGCGGGAGATGAGATCGGCGATCTGGCAGAGATGCTCGCCATGGCTCACCAGCTCGAGCGGCCCGAGCGGACCCGGGGCCTCGAACTGCGGCTGCCCGGGCGGCGGCGTGTAGGGCGATGGATCGCCCTCGTGATAGAGGGCCTCGATCGGGACGACGTCGCGCTCCACCGCGAAGGCCCGCAGCAGGAGGTCGGTGAAGATTCGGGCCTCCTCGGCGTCGGGGTCGGGGCGGCCGTGCTCCGCGATGTCGCGGGAGAGCCGGGTGAGCGCGATCGCCGCCGCGGCCATGACCTCGTGGACGCCGGGCGGCGGGGCGAAGAGCCGGGTGAGGTCGCCCACGGCCAGCTCGATGCCGTCGAGGATCTCGGGGAGGGGAACCAGCTCGCTCAGCTCGGCGAGTCCGCGAAGCGACTGCATCCGGCGGATCACCGTATAGAGCGGCTCCCGCTCGCCGGGGGCCAGCTGAAGCGCCCGTGCCGCCCGATCGAGCGCGCTCGCGATCAGGGCGCCCTCCCGGCCGACGAAGGCGCGCACACCCGCATTCAGCTCGCCCTGGTGTCCGCGCGCCTCGCCGGGCTCCTGGGCCGCGCGGCCGGCGAGGGTCTCCAGGGAGAGGGCGAGCTTCCCCGCGCGCACCGTGTCGCCGTCGTCCCACTCACGCACCCGGCGCACCAGCAGGCGAAACTCCTCGATGGCCTGCGCCACCTGCTCCCGGCAGGCGGGATCCCAGCTGCGGCGGCCTTCCCGCAGCGCCCGGGCCACCGATTCCATGCCGCCGGCGGCCCTGGCGATCGCCTGCTGCGAGGCCATCAGCGCGGAGCCCCGCAGCACCCGGCTCGCTCGGAGGAAGTCTTCGGCGGGGGGCGCGTCCTCGCGCCGGGTGAGCGACTCGAGCCGGTCGAGGCACTCGCCGGCTTCGAGCGCGAAGAAATCCGCGGCCGCGAGGGGGTTGGTCATCGCCCGTAAGCTATCAAGTGCGGGGGCCCTTCACCAAGCGGAGCATCTCCTCGACCGCCTGGCGCATTCCCACCATCACGGCCCGGCTCACCACGCTGTGCCCGATGTTGAGCTCCTCGATCTCGGGGATGGAGGCCACCGGGACGACGTTCAGGTAGGTGAGGCCGTGACCGGCGTGGACGAAGAGTCCCATGTCCGCCGCGTGCCGCGCGGCCCGGCGCAGCTCCTCCAGCGCCTCGTCGCTCCGGCGCCAGGTGTTGGAGTACCGACCGGTGTGCAGCTCGACCGCAGGCACGCCGAGGTCCTTGGCGGCGTCCAGCATGGCGGGATCGGGATCCACGAACAGGCTGACCCGGATGCCGGCTTCGTCGAGACGGCGGATGGTGTCCCGGAGCCGTCTGCCCTGAAGCCGGAGATCGAGGCCGCCCTCCGTGGTGACCTCTTCCCGGCGCTCGGGAACCAGAGTGGCCTGGTAGGGACGGAGCCGGACGGTGATCCCGACGATCTCCTCGCCGGCGGCGAGCTCGACGTTGAGCACCCGCACGGCGGGCCGCATCCGCTCGAGATCGTGGTCCTGAATGTGGCGGCGGTCCTCCCGCAGGTGCGCCGTGATGCCGTCGGCGCCCGCGGCCTCGCAGAGGAGCGCCGCCTCCAGCGGGTCGGGCTCGTCGGTGCGCCGCGCCTGCCGCACCGTCGCGACATGGTCCACGTTGATGTAGAGCCGCATGCTCGCCGTCATTGCCCGGGGTATGTAGAGGGATTAACTTCGCAGCCTAACCTCTGCCACGTGAGACACTTGTGATCAAGCCGCGCTGGTTCGTGCTCGCCGCCGTTCTCACCGCGTGCGGCGGGAGCTCCACTCCCTCCACCGTGGCGCCCTCCAACTCGGCCAAGGGCGCGGTCGAAAGCTTCATGCTGGCGGTCGCCGACAGCAATCTCGCCGGGATGGCGAACGTGTGGGGCACCAGCGCCGGCCCCGCCAGCCGCACCGGACAGCCGTCCGATTACCAGCGGCGCGTCGCCATCATGCAGGCATACCTCCGCAACGAGTCCCATCGCATCGTCTCCGACACCCCGGATGCAGCCGGCACGCGCAGCGCGCTGCAGGTCGAGATCCGGCGCCAGCTCTGCTCCTGGGTGGTTCCGTTCACGGCCGTCAAGCTGGGCGACGGGTCGTGGGTCGTGAGCCAGGTGGACCTGACTGCAGCCGGAAATCCGGCTCGCCCCTGCGTGCCGGGCGGCGTGCAGCAGGACACCACCAGCTAGTCGTGGGGCGCGGGAACCTTCCCTGCCGCCCGTTGTTATCTTTATTCGGTCAGCTCGAGCAGTATGCCCTCGGTCGCCTTCGGATGCACGAAGGCGATCCTTCGGCCGCCCGCCCCGACGCGGGGCGTCTCGTCGAGGAGCCGGTAACCGGCGGCCTTGCAGGTGGCGAGAGCCGCGTCGAGGTCGGCCACCCGGTAGCAGACGTGGTGAATTCCGGGCCCGCGCCGGGCCAGAAACCGGGCGATGGGCCCGTCGGCGTCCCTCGGAGCCAGCAGCTCCACTTCGGACTCGCCGAACGGCAGGGCCACGATGGTGGCCCCATCGGCGACCTCCGGGGGATGGGGCTCGAGGCCCAGCACGTCCCGATAAAAGGCGAGCGCCGCGCCGATGTCAGGCACGGCGATTCCCACATGAGCGATGCGGGGGAGATCCGCCAAGCGGGCCCTCCGGCAAAAATCGAGTGCAGTGATCAACTCTAGGAGAATAACATCATGGCTGCGACCAACCACACGACCGTCCACGTCACCGACGCCTCGTTCGCGAGCGAGATCGAGCAGGCGAACGGCCTCGTCCTCGTGGACTTCTGGGCCACGTGGTGCGGTCCCTGCCAGATCGTCGCGCCGATCCTGGACCAGCTGGCCGGTGAGTACGTCGGCCGGGCCAAGGTGACCAAGGTCGACGTGGACGCCAATCAGCGCACTGCCATGCGGTTCAACGTCCGCTCCATTCCCAGCATCCTGTTCTTCAAGGATGGACAGCACGTGGACACCGTGATCGGCGCGGTGCCCAAGGCCACGCTGGAAGGGAAGATCAAGCAGCACCTTCCCTGAAGCCAGCCGCGGGGCGGCCGCCGCCGCCCCGCCGAGCCATGCCCGGTACCCTCTACGTCGTCGCCACCCCGCTCGGCAATCTGGGCGACCTCTCCCCGCGGGCGGCGGATGTGCTGCGGCAGGCCCCGGTGGTCGCGGCCGAGGACACCCGCCGGACCCGGGGGCTCTTGAGTCACCTCGGGGCCTCGCCCACGCTGCTCAGCTTTCACGCCCACTCCCGCGGCAGCCGTCTGGAGACTCTGCTCGAGATCCTCGATGACGGGCGCGACGTCGCCCTCGTCACCGACGCGGGCACCCCCGGCGTCAGCGATCCCGGCGCCGATCTCGTCGCGGCCGCGCGCGCGGCGGGCGTTACCGTGGTGCCGATCCCCGGACCTTCGGCGGTAGCGACCGCTCTCTCCGCCGCGGGAATCCCGGCCGACCGCTACGTCTTCATGGGCTTCGTTCCGCGGAAGGGTGCGGAGCGTACCCGCATGCTGGCGCGGGCGGCCGCGGAGGAGTGGACCGTCGTCTTCTTCGAGGCCCCCTCCAGACTCGTGCCGTTGCTCTCCGATCTGGCAGCAGTGGCGGGACAGGGCCGGCGGGCCCTGGTCGCGCGCGAGCTGACCAAGCTGCACGAGGAGCTGCGGGCCGGAACTCTGGCGGAGCTGGCGGATTATTATTCGGAGACCTCCCCGAGGGGAGAGCTCACCATCGTGATGGAAGGGACCGGGACGCCGCCCGCGCCGCCGGACCGCACCGCCGACGCGATGGAGGAGGCCGCGGCGCTCCTGGCGCAGGGCCTTACGCGGCGCGAGGTCGCCCGCCGGCTGACCGAGACTCTGGGGTTGCCGCGCAATGACGCCTACCGACTGGTGATGGGACTGCCCTAGATGCTGCGTGCCGCCGCCTTGCTCCTGTGGGGTCTGGTCGTCACCGGCTCGGCCGCCGCGCAGGGGCCGGCCGAGGCGGCGGACGCCGGCGCTCGGATGACGATCGGCCGGCTGCACTACGACGGTGGCGGCGACTGGTACGCCAATCCCTCCAGCCTTCCCAATCTGCTCGAGGCCATCCGAACGCGTACCCGGTTGCGGGTCGCTCCCCAGGAGCGCGTCGTCACGCTGCATGACGACGACCTCTGGAACCTTCCCTACATCTATATGACCGGACACGGGAACGTTCACTGGAGCGACGACGACCTCGCGACGCTGCGGCGGTATCTCCGGCAGGGCGGATTCCTGCACGTGGACGACAACTACGGGATGGACGCGTCGGTGCGGCGGGAGCTGGCGCGGCTCTTTCCGGGGGAGAAGCTGGCCGAAGTCCCCCTCGACCATCCCGTCTACCGTCTGGTCTACGATTTCCCCAAGGGCATTCCCAAGATCCACGAGCACGACAAGAAGCCGGCCCAGGGGTTCGGGATCTTTCTCGACGGGAGGCTTGCGGTCTTCTACTCCTATCAGACCGACCTTGGTGACGGCTGGGAGGATCCCGAGGTGCACCGCGACCCGCCCGAGAAGCGCGAGGCCGCGCTGCGCATGGGCGTGAACCTCTTCGCCTACGCCGTGGGCTACGGACAGTGAGCGGCGTCGCCACCAGCCGGGCGCTACAGCGGCTCTCCCGGCCGCTCCGACTCCGTGCGCGCGCCGGGTGGCTCGCTCTGGGCATCGGGTCCGCGGCGCTGCTGCTCGGCCTCGCCGCGTGGGCCGTGCGCCTCGGATGGATCGAGGCGCCGCACTGGGTCCTGGTCGCGTGGCTCGCCGTAGGCGGCGCCCTGCTGCTGGTGGCTCGTCTCGCCTGGGGCGCGCTGCGGTCGCTCTCCCAGGCGCGGGTGGCTACCCGGCTGGAGGAGCTGGGCGCCTGGCGGCGGGGAACGCTCACCGCCCTCCTGGAGCAGCCCGCCGCGGGCACCAGCGATTCGCTGCTGGCCCAGGCCGACGCGGCGCAGGCGAGCGAAGTGGATCGGCGCGGCCGCGCGGCCGCGGGTCCTCTGGCGCGCCCGGTCCGGGCCGTCGGCCTCGCCGGGCTCGGCGTGCTCCTGCTGGGGATCGCGGCCTTCACGTCTGCGGGCCCGACGGGAGGAGCGGCATCGGCGCTTTGGCATCCGGTCCGGGCCTGGAGGGCCATCGTCGCGCCGGTGCGGATCAGCGCCGACCGCGGCGTGGTGGATCACGGGGATTCAGTGAGCTTCGGGGTCGAGGCCGTCGGCCGGCGGCTCGCCACGCTCTGGCTGCGGACTCCGGGGGAGGAGTGGCGCCCGCGCGCCCTGCGCCTCGACTCGCTGGGGCGCGCCCGCGTCTGGAGCGGCGCGCTCGTCAGTGACGTCTACGCGCGTGTGACCAGTGGTACCCGGGCCTCGGATACCGTCCTCGTCGAAGTCCGGCTGCCGGTATTCCTGGGCGACCTCACGGTGACGGCGCACTATCCGGCCTACCTCGACCTCGAGGCCGAGCCGGTCCCCACCAACGGGGACACCCTGCTGCTGCCGGCCGGGACCCGTCTGGAGACCAAGGGCGCTGCGACCGCGCCGCTCTCCTCCGCCGCGTGGGAAGCGGGCTCACGCAGGGAAACGCTGACCGTGGACGGCGGCGCTTTCTCCGGCGGCTTCGTGCCGCCGGCGACGGGCGAGTACCGGCTGACCCTCGCCAGCGCGGACGGCGCGCCGCTTGCCGGCGACACGGTGCGTCTCGCGGTGCGCGTGGTGGCGGACAGCGCTCCCGCGGTCGAGATCCCCGTGCCCGGCGCTGACACCCTGGCGCCGCTGAGCCTCCAGGTGCCGCTCGTCGTCGACGTGCGGGACGATTACGGCATCACGGCGGTCACCGTGATCAGCCGGCGGATCAGCCGCCTCGGCATAGTGGACTCCGCCGCCCGGGACATGCTCCCGGTCCCCAGCGAGCGCCCCGACCGCGCGATCCTTACTCACACGCTCGAGCTCAACCGCCGGGGGCTGCTGCCCGGCGATACGGTACGCTATTACGCCGTGGCGGCGGACAACACGCCGCAGCGGCAGAGCGGCCGCTCCCGCGAGTACGTGCTCCGGCTTCCCACGATGAGCGAGGTCCGGGCCGCGCAGAGGGCGGCCTCGGAGGACGTGAGCAGTCAGCTCGACTCCATCGCGCAGGGGAGCCGCCGGCTCGAGCGGCAGACCGAGGACCTCGCGCGCGAGCGGCCGCGAGCCGGCACCAGGGGGGAGCGCGACGAGAAGTCCCTCTCCTTCGAGCGGTCGAAGCGTGCCGAGGCGGTCGCCAAAGGTCAGCAGGAGCTGTTCCGCCAGGCGGAGGAGCTGAAGCAATCGCTGGAGGCGCTGCGGCAGAGCGCCGAGGCGGCAGGGGTCGGCGACTCGGCCTGGCAGCGGCAGCTCCAGGAGATTCGCGAGCAGCTGGAGCGGGCGCTCTCGCCGGAGCTGCGCGAGCGCCTCAACGCGCTGCAGCGCGCGCTGCAGGATCTGGACGCCGACCAGGCGAAGGAGGCGCTCGAGCGCCTGGCCGAGGCGCAGCGTGAGATGCGTGAGGCGCTGGAGCGCAGCCGGGAGCTGTTCAAGCGCGCGGCCATGGAGGGCGACCTCGCTAACCTCACCCAGGAATCGCGGGAGCTGTCCCGTGAGCAGCGCCAGTGGAACGAGCAGATCGGAGCCGCGGACAGCGCGCGTGCGGCTGCGGCGGAGCGCGATCTCGCCGCACGCACCGATTCGCTGTCCCAGGGCCTGGAGCGGCTCGGCAAGCAGATGGAGGCCGAGGCGCGGGAGCAGCGGATGGAGTCTGCGGCGCGGCAGGCAAAGCAGGCGGCGGGCGAGATGAGCCGGGCGGCCCGGTCCGCGCAGCAGGGCCGGCGCGCTCCCGCGAAGGAGCAAGGGGAGAAGGCGGCGCAGTCGCTCGAGCCCCTCGGCGAGCAGCTTCAGCGCGAGCGCGAGCAGATGCAGCAGCAGTGGCGGCGGGAGGTGACGCAGGCGCTGGACCAGGCACTCGCCGAGACGGGCCGGCTGGCCGAGCGCCAGCTCGCGGTGCAGGAGGCGCTGCGAAGCGGTGCCGAGGCGGGGGCGGAGCTGCGGGCGGAGCAGGGGGCGATCGAGGAGGGGGTGCAGCGTCTGCTCGAGCAGGTCCGCAAGACGGCCGGGAAGAACGCCCTGGTGCCGGCGCAGATCGGCGGAGCGCTGGGCGGCGCCCAGATTCAGATGCAGAAGACGCGGGAGGCCATCGCCTCGGCGATGCCCAATGCGCGCGAGGGCGCGGAGCAGGCGGGGGGCGCCGTGGACGCGCTCAACGCGGCGGCGCACCAGCTCCTGCGCGCGCGGGGGGACGTATCCGGGTCGGCCTCGGGATCGGGTCTGGCCGAAGCGATGGAGCGCATGGCCGAACTGGCCAAGCAGCAGGGCGGCCTCGGGCAGCAGGCCGCCGGCATGCTGCCGATGATGGGCTCGGCGGGCATCCAGCAGGAGCTGAGGCGTCTGGCCGACAAGCAGCGCGCCTTGGCCGAGGAGCTTCAGCGCATGCAGGGGCAGGGCAACATGCCCGGCGCCGGCGAGCTGGCCGACGAGGCCAAGGACCTGGCCCGCCGGCTCGACGCCGGCAGGCTCGATCGCCAGGTCGTGGAGCGGCAGGAGCGGCTGTTCCGCCGCATGCTCGACGCGGGCCGGACCCTCCAGGGCAAGGAGGAGGACCAGCAGAAGGAGCGACAGAGCACGACCGCCACCGGAGACAGCGTCAGGCTTCCCCCGGCGCTCCGCGCCAGGCTCGCCGCGGAGGACGGCCGGCTCCGGGTTCCCACCTGGGACGAGCTCCAGCGCCTCTCTCCGGAGGAGCGCAGGCTGGTGGTAGATTACTTCCGCCGCCTCTCCGAGTCCTCCGCGAGGTAACCCGATGTCCGCGCTCCACCCCGCCAAGCGCCTGCTCATCCTGTGCCTGCTCTGCACCTCGCCGGCCGGTGCCGTGGCGCAGCAGGCCACCATGCCCCGGGCCTTCGAGCTGGAGCGGCGGGGGAACTACGAGGCGGCGGCCGAGGCCTATCGAGCTATCCTCTCGGCGAAGCCGGGCGACGTCTCCGCGCTGCTCGGGCTCGAGCGCGTGCTGCTGCCGCTCAACCGGAGCGCGGACATCGTGCCCGATGTCCGCGCGGCCCTCGCGGCCAGCCCTTCGAGCCCCGCCCTGTACGGCGTGGCGCTGCGGGCCTGGGGCGCGGCCGATCAGCCGGACAGCATGCGCGCCGTGGCGGAGCGCTGGGCGAAGGTGGCGCCGGCGGACGAGGCGCCGTACCGCGAGTGGGGGGCGGCCGCGATGGCGGCGCGCCAGCGCGACGCCGCGCTGGAGGCCTATCGGCTCGGAAGAGAGCGTCTGGGACGGAGCGATGTGCTCGCGGCGGAGGTGGCGCAGCTGGCCGTCTCCGACGGTGACTATGCCACCGCGGCGCGCGAGTGGCTGCCCGCCGTGCGTCGCCTTCCGGGCTACCGCGTGACGGCGGTCGCGACACTGGGCCACGCGCCCGCCTCCAAGCGCCCCGAGGTGCTCCGGATTCTCTCGGCCGAGCAGGACTTTACGGCGCGCCGCATCGAATCGGAGCTGCGGGTGAAGTGGGGCGATCCGATCGGCGGGCTGGCATCGCTGGAGTCGGGCCTGAGCCAGGGGCAAGGGCAGGGAGTCGAGGCTTTGCGCGGGCTGGTGGAGCAGCTCCGGATGCAGCGCTCCCGCGATGCCCTGCTGGCGCAGGGCCGGGCCCTGGAGGCGATCGCCGCCCGAGTGCCCGGGTCCCACGCGTCCCGGGCGCGCCTCGAGGCGGCGCAGGCATACTCCGCTGCGGGCGATCGCGACGCCGCGCGCCGGATGCTCTCGGGCCTCGCGGATGACCGCGGGGCGCCGGGCGCGGTTTCATCGGGCGCGGCTGCGGCGCTCCTCGGAGTGCTCATCGCGGAAGACAAGCTGGACGAGGCGGGCCGTCGCATGGCCGCACTGCGCCCGCAGCTGAGCGGCGAGGAGTATGGCCGGCTGTCGCGCGACCTGGTCACGGCGTACATCCGGAAGGGCGAGCTCGATCGGGCGGACTCGATGCTGGGCCGGGACAGCACGATCGAGGGATTCGCGCTCGCCGGCCGCATCAAGCTGTTCCGCGGGGACCTGAGCGGGTCGGTGGAGAGCTTCAAGCAGGCAGGTCCGTACGCGGGCGATCGCGCCGAGTCGACCCGGCGAACGGTGCTGCTCGCGCTGCTGCAGTCCATCGAGGCCGACACCCTGCGGCCGCTGGGGGAGGCTCTGCTTCGGCTGGAGCAGGGCGATACGACGCGCGCGGTATCGGAGCTCGAGGCGGTCGCGAACGATCTCCCTCCCGGCAAGGGTGGCGCGGAGGTGCGTCTCCTCGCCGGCCGGCTGGCCGCGGCCGAAGGGGATCCGGATCTGGCCGAGCGCCTGTACCGTGAGGCGGCCTCGAAGGACGCTCCGACCACGGCGCCGGCCGCCGAGCTGGCACTGGCCGAGCTCATGCTGGACGCGCGACGCACCGCCGAGGCCGTGACCCAGCTGGAGCACCTCATCCTGACCTATCCCGAGAGCGCCCTCGTCCCTCAGGCGCGGCGCGCGCTCGACGTCGCGCGCGGCGCGGTGCCCCGGACATGAAGCGCCGGGAGTTCGTCGTCCGCACGTCGGCGGGACTGGCCGCGCTCGCGCCGCGGCTCCCCTGGTGGCTCGGGTCTCGGAGTGCCGCACCCTGGCTGCTGGTTCCGATGGACGATTCCCAGACCGACCATCTCAAGGCCTACGGCCTGGCGTTCCGCCTGCTCGAGCGAGGCGGCAAGGCGGAGTGGTTCCTGAACTATCGCGGGGGTGCGTTCCTGCTCCCGGCGGACGGCGCGACCAGCCGCGACGCGGCGCTGGCGGGCGTGGCCACCGAGCCGCTGGACGACGCGCGCCTGGTCGAGGTCAGGGGGGAGATCCACAGCGGTAACATGGACGCGGTGCCGCTGGAGAAGGCGCCCAAGGTCGCGGTGTACGCACCCCCGAACGCTCCGCCCTGGGACGACGCGGTGACGATGGCGCTCAACTACGCCGGCATCAAGTTCGAGAAGATCTGGGACCCCGAGGTGGCCGCGCAGGGGCTCCGCGGCTACGACTGGCTGCACCTGCACCACGAGGATTTCACGGGCCAGTACTCGAAGTTCTTCCTGAACTACGCCGGCGCCCCCTGGCTGACGGATATGGTGGAGCAGAACCGCAAGATCGCGCGCGCACTCGGGTACCCGTCCGTGCCCGCGGAGAAGCGGGCGGTCTCGGTCGCGATCGCGCAGTTCGTGGAGCGCGGAGGATTTCTGTTCGCCATGTGCACCGCGACCGAGACGCTCGACCTCGCGCTCGCGGCGGACGGGGTGGACATCGCCGCCGCGTACGCCGACGGCACGCCGATGGACCCCAACGCCACCGCGGCGATGCGCTGGGACCGGTCGCTCGCCTTCCAGGATGCCCGTCTGGAGCTGAGCCCCACCACGCCGGTCTACTCCGACATCGACGGCCACCAGGTGAACTCGCCCGACCGGCGCCAGCCGCTGGGATCCTTCACGCTCTTCAACTTCAGCGCCAAGATCGACCCGGTGGCCACGATGCTGGTGCAGAGCCATCGCCAGGTCATACCGGACTTCTACGGTCTCACCACCAGCTTCCTCCGCAAGCGCCTGAAGCCCAGCGTGACCGTGCTGGCGGAGGAGACGGGAGCGCCGTGGGTGAAATACATTCACGGCGAGCGGGGGCAGGGCACCTGGACCTTCTTCGGGGGGCACGATCCGGAGGACCCGCAGCACCAGATCGGCGATGCGCCGACCGATCTCTCGCTGCATCCGCACTCGCCGGGGTACCGGCTGATCCTCAACAACGTGCTGTTCCCCGCCGCCAAGAAGAAAGAGCTCAAGACTTGAGCGAACGCATCGCCCCGGGTGTCCGGGCCTACCTCGCGGGGGAGATCGCCGCCGCGGGGGGACGCGAGGTCTCGTTCGTGGCGGAGGTGGACCGGGACGGCGTGGTGACCGCCGCCCGCGTCGTGGCGCGCGGCACCGTGGACATGGTCCTCGCGCTGCCGGGGACCGCCTCGCGGGGCGAGATGCTGCTGCACAACCACCCGAGCGGCCATCTTTCTCCCTCTCCCGCCGACCTCAACGTGGCCGCCCGGCTGCACGACGGCGGGGTGGGCTTCGGCATCATCGACAACGGGGTGAGCGAGCTCTACGTGGTGGTCGAAGTGCCGCGGGAACGGGAGATCGCGCGGATCGATCCGTTCGACGTGATCGACACGCTCGGCGAGCACGGCCCCATCGCCGCCCACCTGGGCCAGTACGAGGACCGCCGCAGCCAGCGCGACATGGCCGCCTACATCGCCGATGGGTACAACGACGGCGGCGTGCAGCTCATGGAGGCGGGCACCGGGGTCGGGAAGTCGTTCGCGTATCTGGTGCCGGCGCTGGCCTGGGCGCGGACCAACCAGGAGCGGACGGTCATCAGCACCAACACGATCAACCTCCAGGAGCAGCTCGTCGGCAAGGATCTGCCGCTCCTGCGCGAGGCGCTCTCCACCGGCGACTACGTGCCGAGCTTCGCGCTGCTCAAGGGCTGGCGGAACTATCTCTGCCTCTCACGGCTGCATCTGGCCGTCGGATCCCAGCGCACGCTGCTGGAGCAGGACAAGCTCGACGAGCTGATCGGGCTGTCGGAATGGGCGGCTCACACGGCCGACGGGACGCTGAGCGACCTGCCGGTGACGCCGACGCCGGAGGTCTGGGACGAGGTGAGCGCCGAGGCGGACCTCTGTTCCCGGCTCAAGTGTCCGCATTTCGACCGCTGCTTCCTGTTCCGGGCGCGTCGCCGGGCGGCCGAGGCGGACGTCGTGGTGGTGAACCATCATCTCCTGGCGGCCGACCTCTCGGTGCGCCGGGCCCAGGACAACTGGGAGGAGGCGGCCGTCCTGCCCCCCTACCGGCGCCTGGTGCTCGACGAGGCCCACCATCTCGAGGAGGTCGCCGCTGGGCACCTCGGTGTGCAGGTGACCAGCCGGTCGGTGCGCCGCCTGCTGTCGCGATTCGAGCGGAACGGCCGGGGCCTTGCCCCGACCCTCTCCCACGACCTGGCTGCGAGAAGCGACGCACCCAGCCGCGAGAGCCTGGAGATCCTGCGGCAGCGTCTCCTGCCGGCCCTGGCCGACGCGCGGCGCGCGAGCGACGCGCTGTTCGGGCGGCTGTACCAGCGGCTGTCCGACGCGCCCGGCGGGCAGCTCCGGCTGAGCGACGACTTCGCGGTGGATCCCATCTGGGACGAGGGGCTCGCCTTCGACCTCGACGCGTCGCTGACGGCGTTCCGGGCCCTCCGGGAGAGCGTCGAGACCATTGCGGACCGGCTGGGCCAGGCGGACGACACCGAGCGGCGGGGACAGATCCTGCTCGAGCTTCGGGGCGCGCTCCGGCGGCTCGACGCGATCTCCGACGGGCTCAACCGCACCCTCCGGCCGGCCGGAGGCGGGCCGCCGACGGTGCGCTGGATGGAGCGGACCACCCGGGGGCAGAACGTGCAGCTCTCCGCGGTACCTCTGGACCTCGCGCCGGTCCTTCGCGAGCTGCTGTTCGACCGGCTGGACACCGTCGTGCTCACCAGCGCGACGCTCGCCGCCAGCGGCGACTTCGAGTTTCTCGAGGGTCGCCTGGGGCTCGGCGGCGAGGACTCCCCGGTCACCGAGCGCCAGATCTTCTCCTCTCCCTTCGACTATCCCTCACAGTGCCTGTTCGGCGTCCCGACGGACCTGCCGGAGCCACGGGAGGACGAGGTCGGCCACGGCGCTGCCGTGGTGCAGATCGTATCGGACCTGGCGTACGCCTCCGATGGCGGAATGTTCGTGCTCTTCACCAGCCACGCGTCGCTTCGGAGAGCCGCGGGAGAGCTTCGGATGGTGCTGGGCACCCGCTGGCCGCTGCTGGTGCAGGGCGAGGCACCGCGCGACGTGCTGCTCCGGCGCTTCCGTGACGCGGAGAACGCCATTCTGCTGGGCACCGACTCGTTCTGGGAAGGGGTGGACGTGCCCGGCCGCGCGCTCCGCGCCCTCGTGATCAACAAGCTACCTTTCAAGGTTCCGTCGGAGCCGATCACGGCGGCGCGGCTGGAGCGGCTCGCGGAGGAGGGACAGGACGGCTTCTTCCACTATCTGCTGCCCCACGCGGCCCTCAAGCTCAAGCAGGGCTTCGGCCGCCTGATCCGCAGCAGCAAGGACGTGGGCGTCGTGGTGCTGCTGGACAGCCGGGCGGTAACCAAGCGCTACGGGCCCATGTTGTTGGACGGGTTGCCCCGGGCGGAGCGGGTGGTGGGGACGTGGACGCAGGTGCGCACCAAATGCGAGGACTTCTTCGCCCGATACGGGATCGGAGCCATCGTATGACATCCCTTCGCCCGTCGAAGATCATCGGGATCGGCCGCAACTACGTCGCCCACGCGAAGGAGCTGGGCAACGAGATGCCGGCGGTCCCGATCATCTTTTTCAAGCCGCCCAGCGCCCTCATCGGCGACGGTGATACGATCGTGCTGCCGGGCGTCTCCAGGAGAGTGGAGTTCGAGGCCGAGATCGGCGTGGTCATCGGCTCCAGAGCCCGGAACCTGGGTCCCGCGGAAGCGATGCGGGCGATCGCCGGATACACCTGCGTGAACGACGTCACCTGCCGCGACCTCCAGAAGGAAGACGGCCAGTGGGGGCGGGCCAAGGGATTCGACACGTTCTGCCCCGTCGGTCCCCGAGTCGCGCAGGGCCTCGACTGGCGAGACCTGGAGCTCGTCTGCCGGGTGAACGGCCAGGAGAGGCAGCGCGCCAGGGCCACCGACATGTACTTCCCCATTCCGGACCTGGTCTCGTTCCTGAGCGGGATCATGACGCTCGAGCCGGGGGACCTCATCGCCACCGGCACGCCGGCCGGCACGGCTCCGCTGAAGGACGGCGACCGGGTCGAGGTCGAGATTCCCGGGGTCGGCGTGCTCACCAATTCAGTGAAGGGTGATCCCACATGATCGAGATCAGCGCTCGCGTGAAGTCCCTGCCGGGCTACCCGCTCGCCGAGATTCCCAGCATCAAGCGGCGGCTCGTCGAATCGGGCATGGATGTCATCGATCTCGGGGCCGGCGACAACGACACGCCGCCGCCATCCATCGCGGTCGACGCGATGACCGAGGCGCTCGCCGATCCGGCCTACAGCAAGTACGGTTTCCAGCAGGGACTGCCGGCTTTCCGGCAGGCAGCCAGCCGCTGGGTGGAGCGGCGGTTCGGCAAGCGGTTCGATCCGGTGACGGAGGTTCTCCCGCTGATCGGCTCGAAGGACGGCCTCGCCCATCTGCCGTTCGCGGTCCTCGATCCCGGCGACGTGGCGATCGTTCCGGAGCCGGGCTATCAGGCCTACCTGGGCGGGTCGCTTCTCGCCGGCGCGGAGCCCTACGTCGCGCCGCTTCGCCAGGAGCAGGATTTCCTGCTGGAGCTGGACCGGATTCCGGAAGCGGTACTGCAACGGGCGGGGCTCGCGTTCGTCAATTACCCGAACAACCCGACCGCGGCGGTCGCCACCACCGAGTATCTCGAGCGGACGGTGGCGGCCTGCCGCCGGCACGGGATCCTTCTGGCGTACGACAACGCCTATTGCGATCTCACGTTCGACGGCTACCGTGCGCCCAGCATCTTCGAGGCCCCGGGCGCCGGGGACGTCGCCCTGGAGTTCTTCTCGCTCTCCAAGAGCTTCTCCATGACGGGCTGGCGGCTCGGCTTCGCGGTCGGTCGGCCCGAGCTCATCGACGCCCTCACCCGGGTCAAGTCGTACGTGGACACGGGGCCGTTCCTGGCGGTGCAGAAGGCGGGCGCCGCGGTGCTCGACCGGGCGGAGGAAGTGGTCGCGCCGATCCGCGAGGAGCTGAAGCGGCGGCGGGATGCGGCCGTGCCGGCGCTGCGGGACGCGGGCTTCGCACTGGAGTCGCCCAAGGCCGCGATGTATCTGTGGGTCGCGCTCCCCGCCGGCACTCCGTCCGCCAGGTTCGCGCGGCGCGCGCTGGAGGAGACCGGCGCCCTGGTTCTGCCCGGCAGCGCGTTCGGGCCGGCCGGCGAAGGCTATTTCAGGATCGCGCTGACCGCAGGTGCGGAACGACTGAAGGAGGCGGCCGCCCGGCTGGGCCGCGTCCTCGAAGCCACCCGCAGAGACGAGCTTGCGACGACCCCTTGATCTCGGACGGTTGGGCCGGCGGGGCCGCTGGCCGTGGCTCGCGATCGCGGTCGCCATCGCCGCGCACGCGGCGCTCCTCCTTTACGGGTCGATCACCGGGCGCCTGCCGGAGGCCCTGCGGCGGCGTTCGCTCATCGTGCTGATCGCACCGCCGGCCGAGGGGCCTCGGGAGCGGCCGATGCCATACCGTGAGGGCCGGCGACCGCAGGGCCAGGCGCGACGGGGGGCGTCACCCGCCCCGGCTCCCTCCCGCCCGGAGCCGGAGCCGGAGCAGCGGGTCGTGGTACGGCGGCCGCTCGAGCCCGAGCCGGAGCGGGTGGATACCGGCGCGGCACCGGCCGCACCGCGCCGCCGGGCGGCGATCGGCCGGATCGGGCCCGGTCTCGCCGAGGGCCGGCTCTGGGTGCGGCCGCTTCCGCTGCCTCCCAGGGAGCTGGCGGAACGCTTGAGCCAGAAGCGCCACGTGGAGCTGGTGGACAGCGCCGTCCAGGCGATCGTGCAGAGCTACCTCGACTCGATCGCGGCAGATCCGTCGACCCGGCACGCCGGCCTGCCGAGCTGGACCACCAATCTCGCGGGAAAGAAGTTCGGACTCGACTCCTCCAACATCTACATCGCCGGCCTCAAGATCCCGGCCGCGGTGCTGGCGCTGCTGCCGATCCCGGCAGGAAACATCGATCAGAACCGGGCCTACAACCACCTGATGGAGATGCGCACCGACCTCCAGCAGGCGGCGCAACGGGCGCAGAACCTCGAGGAGTTCAAGGAGATGATCCGCGCCATGCGACTGCGGAAGGAGCGGGAGGAAGAGTTCAAGCGGAACCAGCGCACGGCGCCGCCACCGGAGGAGCCGCTCACCCCGTGACCGCATGAAACTGGTGGACACCGAGGAGACCGTCGTCCTGGTGACGGGGGCTTCCCTCACGGCGGAGGAGCGGGACCGTCCGCTCGCCTATCTGCTGAAGGCCGAGATCGACCGGCGCGGCGCAGGCCACGCATACCGCCGCGCGGTCGTGGTGGCGGACCTGTGGTATCTGGACAACCGGACCTTCCACCTGAATCCCACGATCGCCATCGGGGGTCCGGGCGCGAACGGCGTGGCGCAGGAGCTGGCGGAGGTCCTTCCCACGGTCTACAACGGCGACGACCAGGTGGTCATCCAGGCGGACTTCGAGGGAGAGGTGAAGCGGGCTGCGCTCTGGGGGGCCAATGCCGCCGCCACCGCGAAGGCGGTACAGGTGTTCACCACCCAGGGGATGCTGGACGACCTGCTGGCGAGGATCTGGAGGTTCCGCTCCGGCGTCTTCGTGTAGGACGGACGGCCCCGCGCCGCCTCACAGCCCCAGCAGATCCGCCAGCGCCCGGTCCACCACCTCGGATGTCTTCCCCTCGATGATCTTCTGCAGCAGGTCCACCGCCTCGAGGGGCAGGCTGTCGGGATGCACCCGGTCGCGCTCGTAGCGCACGATGTGTCCCAGTGGAATCGGGGCCACCCGGGGCTCGTCCTCCTCCTCGTCGTCCTCGTCCGACTCCTCCAGCGACGCCTCGTAGGACGATCCCGGAACGCTCGCCGCCCAGGGCTCCTCGGGCTCGTCTTCCTCCTCCTCGGGCAGAGGCACCATCGCGTAGAGCTGGCACTGCACGCCCGGCGGCGCGGCGCGCGCCACCAGCACCACCTGCACCGGCTCGTCGAAGATTCCGTACTGGTCGATCTGGGCCCAGGCCTCGGGCGGCATGACCGACCTCGCCACGAGCCGGCCGTTGCGGTAGCTGCCCATGCAGACCATGCCGTCGGGAATGCGCTGATCCTCCACCAGCCCGACGGTGAGCTGCACCGGGTTCTCGGTCGCGGCGATCGTGGCGGGAGTCGGCGCGTCGCCGGCCGGTTCCGATTCGGAAGATTCGTTGGTCATGCAGAATCAGTAGAGCGATCGGCCGCGAGGGGCAAGTAATGCGAGCCGCCTCACTCCGGCGGAAGGATCTCGCCGTCGTCGCCGACCCGGGCGGCCGACTCCCCGAAGTCCTCCCGCGAGAGAGTCCGGATGAGATCCAGTGCGGCGCGGTCGGGGTCGGGTGCGGGGCCTCGCCCCGGCACCTGCAGCATGGGAACGAAGCGGAGCCGGGTCCACGAACGGTCCGGACCCGCCTCCAGGTGCAGCACCCCGGTAATCCCGAGCGGACCCTCGAGATTGAAGCCTCGATAGGTGAGGAAATTCCCCAGGGAGTAGACGATCGGCTTGTCGCGGTAGAACTCGATCCCTCGCAGCACATGCGGGCCGTGGCCGACGACCGCGTCGGCACCGGCATCGATCACCGCCCGCGCCCAGGTGCGGAGGTCGCCGCGGGGCTCCCGGGCCAGCGACTCCGCGGCCTCCGGGACGTGGAGCGCCCTCGACCCTTCGGCGCCCCCGTGGAAGGTCACCAGCAGCAGATCCACCAGGGGGCGAATCGAATCCACTACAGCCGCACTCCTGGGGATGTCCAGCAGGTCGTAGGCGTATGGGTAGGTGGCGAACCCCAGCAGGCCGACGATGGTGAGACTGTCCCCGCTCCGAACGGAGTCCACGGCGATGCGCCCGAGAGGCCCGTAGGTCTCGAGGCCAAGCGAGTCGAGCAGTCGCTCGGTCCCGGCTCGTGCGTCGGAGCCGAAATCGTTGGCGTGGTTGTTGGCGAGATTGAGATGGGTGAAGCCGCCATCCCGCAGCCGAGGCGCAAGGGCCGTGGGAGTGAGAAAGGCGTAGCAGGTTCTGGGCGGCTCGACGCGTCGCCGCCGCCTGGGCTGCACCGGCGCCGGCTTCGGCGGCGCGGTGTCGGCGAGCGTCACCGATCTCCCTTTAGCCCCGCACTTGTACGTGGTGCCGCTGTCCCCCAGCACGCCCTCGAAGTTGCCGACGATCAGGTCGCCCCGAAGCGCGCCCCGCGCCGCGTCGAGCAACCCCGTTCCCGCATCCGGCGGGACGCCCTCCGGCACCGTGAGGGTACCGAGATTGATGTCCCCCACGAACGCGAGCCTGACCGGGGCGCGTTTGCGGGGCGGCTCGGGCCGCTCGGCCGGCGCGGGAGTGGGCTCCGGCATGGGTCGGGAGACTGGTGGCGGGGCGCTGTCAGGGGCCGGAACCGGCGAGGGTGGAGCAGGGGGTGCCTTGGAGCAGGCCACGAGCGCCGAGGACGCGAGGATCAGGCGCATCCGCGCGGTCACGTGGCGGGCCCGGCTCCTCGCTCGCGAGCCGCGACCTCGCGGATACGCGCGAGGCTCCGCTCCGCTCCGACGACTTCGAGCAGCTCGTTCACCGGCTCCGATACCGTGGACCCCGTGAGCGCGACGCGGATCGGCTGCATGGCGTCGCCCAGCTTGAGGTTGTTCGCCTCGGCCATGCCCTTGAGCGAGGCGAGCAGCCGGTCCGCGGTCCAGGCGCCGTTCCGCAGCGGCTCGAGGGCCGCGGCCGCGCGCTCCAGGTTGGCCGCGAACGCCGGTCCCATCTTCCGGACGAGTGCCTCGCCCTTTTCGTCCAGCTTCGCGCGGGACGGGTCGAGCCGCACCGCGACCTGATCGGCCACGTGGAGGATGGTGCGGGAGCGCGCCTTCACCGCGTCGATCAGGGGGCGCAGATCGCGCCCGGCCGCGTCCACCCCCATCTGCTCCAGGCGTCTGGTGACCGCGGGAACCAGATCGTCGGCGGGCAGGGCGCTCAAGTACTGGCCGTTCATCCACTCGAGCTTCGTCGTGTCGAAGACGGCCGCCTTCTTCTGGATGCCCTCCAGCGTGAAGAGCGCGATCATCTCGTCCTCGGGGAGGATCTCGCGGTCGCCGCCCGGCGACCACCCCAGGAGCGCGAGGAAGTTCCGCATGGCGGGAGCCAGAATGCCCTGGTCCTGGTAGTCCCCGACCGCGGTGGCGCCGTGGCGCTTCGAGAGCTTCTTGCCGTCGGGGCCCAGGATCATGGGTACGTGGGCGAAGACCGGAGTGTCGTGGCCCAGCGCCCGATAGAGCGCGATCTGCTTCGGCGTGTTGGAGATATGGTCGTCGCCGCGGATGACGTGCGTGATATCCATCGCGATGTCGTCGCTCACCACGGCCATGTTGTAGATGGCGCTGTCGTCGCTCCGGAGGATGACGAAGTCGTCGAGGTCCCTGCCCTGGAAGCTGATCCGTCCATGGACCGCGTCGTCCCAGGCGATCTCGTCGTCGGCCACGAAGAAGCGGATGGTGGACGGCATGCCAGCCTTCCGGCGGCGCTCCACCTCGTCGGGCGGAAGGTGGTAGCAGCGACGATCGTACCGGAACGACCGGCCCCCGATCTCCGCCTCCTTCCGCTGGGCCTCCAGCTCCTCGCGGGTGCAGAAGCAGCGGTACGCCTTGCCCTCGGCCACCAGTCGCTCCGCGTCGGCCTTGTGACGCGGGCCGTATGCGCCCTGGAAGTAGGGCCCCTCGTCCCACTGGATGCCGAGCCAGGTCAGTCCGTCGAGGATGACCTTGGTGTGCGCCTCGGTGCTGCGCTCACGATCGGTATCCTCGATGCGCAGGACGAGCGTGCCGCCGGTATGGCGGGCGAAGAGCCAGTTGAAGAGTGCGGTGCGGGCCCCACCCACGTGCAGGTAGCCGGTGGGTGAGGGTGCGAAGCGGACGCGGGGAGTGGGCATCCGTTCGCCTTTCGTGTCCGGTGTGACGGGGCCTCACGGAGCGGGAGGGATTCGAACCCTCGATAGAGGTTGACCCCCTATGCCGGTTTAGCAAACCGGTGCCTTCAGCCACTCGGCCACCACTCCAGCGAGGGCGTAACTTCGCCAGTTGACACGGCCTAGGCAAGTGCTGCTAGGACGCGGCTCGCACCGTCTCGGGCTCTGCTGAGCATGATCCAAGGCCCCTCGGTCCCGGGCAGGTAGCGAGCGCCGTTCTCATGCGCCCTCGCGCCGGAAGCGGAGCACCGTCTTCTCGTCGGCGAGCCGCACGGTCAGCGTGCCGCCGTCTGCCATGGTCCCTTGGTCGAGCTCGTCCGGATCGATCTCCCCTCCCAGGCCCCAGTCCGCGTGGTTCCGGTTGCCGTCGTCGTCGAGGAAGTGAAGCGTCGTGCCCTCGGCGCGGTACCGGCCGTCCTCGTCCTCGTGCTCCATCTCCGTGCGGTTGCCGCAGGTCTCCCGGACCGATGTCTCCAGGCGCCACCGGCCGTCCTCGCGCAGGAGGAGGGTCGCGGCGGTCAGATCCTCGCGGCAGCGCCATTCCTTATCGATCTCCACCGGCAGGGCCTTGCCCCCAACGTCCACGAGCACGTACCGGGTTGTGGCCGGCGCCGCGGAATCGGCTCCGGCGGCGGACCTCGACGGTCCGGTGGTATCAGGCCGTGCCGGACTTACCTGCGCGCCGGCCGCAGCGGTGACGGTCAGGCTCAGCGCAGCGAGAGCGGCCACAGCGGCAAGCGGGCGATTCGAGTTCGTCATCATTCCTCCTCAGGGCCGGTTCGGGTCGGACTGCTCGCCGAGCCATCGGTCGTACGCGGTTCGTTGCTCGGGGGTCAGCAACGCGCGGACCTCCTGGCGGCTCGAGTCCACGATGGCCTGGAGATCGGGCAGTCGCGACCTCCAGTATTCCTCCAGCCGGTCTTCCCGGCGATCGAGCAGGTGATCCACTGAGTCGAGCTGGGCCCGGCTCAGGCCCAGGGTCTCCAGCAGCTCCTCCTCGGCATCGTCGTCGAACGGCTCGTCTTCGTCGGCCCGGTCGGGCGTCTCGCCTTGGTCGTGGCGGGCCTGCCAGTGGAGGTCGTCCGCCACTTCTTCGGCCACCCATCCGACGGCGCCGCCGACGAGGAACACGGCCAGCAGCACGAGCACGGCGGTCCGGCGCGCGGCCCAGCTCATCGCCCCGGCTCCCCCAGCAGGCCGCGCAGCTCGGCGCCGGTGGGTGCGCGACCGTGCGCAAGCGACGCCTCACTGAGCAGGGCGAGGCGGCGCGCCTCGCCCAGGGGAGCGCGGGCGGAGGCGGCCGATCCGTCGAGCAGTGCACCGGCCCCGCCGAGCAGAACCAGCAGGATGGCGGCCGCGGCCAGAATCGGGCGGGCCCAGCCGCCCACGATGTCGAGTGGTCCCTGGATCACCGCACGGCGCTCGACGATCGCGGCCACAGCCCGGCGGGTCGCCTCGATCCGCGCGGCCCACTCGGCCCGGCGCGCCGGGTCAAGTGTCGAGAGGTCCACGGGCTCCCACGGATCAGTCATTCCAGGTCCTCGCTCAGAATGCGACGCAGACGGCGCCGGGCGTAGTGCAGGTGGGACCGGACGGTTCCCGCCGGCAGCTCGAGCCGGTCGGCGATCTCCTCGTGCGTCCACCCTTCGAGATCGTGCAGCAGCACCACCTCGCGCTGGGCCTCGGAGAGCTCCGCCAGTGCCGAGAGGAGCAGACTTCGAAGCTCCCCGCGCTCCAGCTCCACGGCGGCGGAGCCTTCTCCTGCCACCTCATGCAGCTCCAGCGGCTCGGCGGCCCGGACCACATGATGCCGGACCAGATTGCGGGCCCGGTTGCGTACGATCTGGAGCAGCCAGCCGCCGAACCGCGCCGGATTCCGGCAGGTGTCGATCCGCTCGATCGCCGCGATGAATCCCTCCTGGCAGGCGTCATCGGCGTCGGCCTCGTTGCGCGTGACGGCGAGCGCAACGGCCCGGCAGGCCCGGAAGTACCGCTCCAGGAGCCGGTCCGCCGCGCGGGCGTCGCCGGCCCGGACGCGTGCCACCAGTGCCGCATCGGTTTCCTCCATGGTCCACTCCCTGACACGCGAGGCGGCGAAAGTGTTGAGGTGGCCGAGTGAGCCGCAGAACAAGGAGCTTGCGGGCATCACCGCACTTCTGGTACCTTCGCACTTCACCGCATGATCTCGTCGCATGACTCCAGTCCGGGCCGGCGAGCCTCGTCTCCCTCGGCGCAACGGCCGGAACGACCGGCCGGCGGGTACACCGTGCTCGTCGTGGACGACGAGGAAGCCGTGCGGCGGCTCGCCTGCCGCATGCTGACCTGGACCGGATACCAGGCCCTCGAGGCGCGTCACGGGCGTGAGGCGCTGGCCACGATCGAGGAGCACAACGGCCCGGTTCACCTCGTGCTCACCGACATCAAAATGCCAGGGATGAACGGCCGGGAGCTGGGGCGCCACGTCGAGGAGCGGTGGCCCGGAAAGCCGATCCTGTACATGTCGGGCTTCGCGTCCGAAGTGTTTCGCGGTGGTCTGCTGGAGCCGGGGGCCCCGTTCCTGGCCAAGCCGTTCACCCAGGACGACCTGGCCGCGAAGGTGCGGGATCTGTTGGAGAAAGCTCAGTAAGTCTCCCCGCGCGGGTTCTCACGGTAACCCCCATCACTGCACGGTCTTGCAAGATCGATTAAACTTCGGGGCCAGGGAGCCTTCGGGCGCCCGCCCCCGCGGATGTTTCAGCCCCCGGAAGCGATGCGCTCCGGTATGGCACCAGGAAAGCAGCGAGGTGTTGCCTAATCCCCGCAGGCCGGCCGGCCTGCGGCCGATCTCCGCGGCGGCGTCGGATGCCCTGATGTGGCATGGATGTTGAACTTACAGCGGTTTTCGTCCACTCCGGATCGCGGGAAATTCTCGGGGAAACGTCGATGACGAGAGGGGGGCTGGAAGTCGCCACGCCGGACCTGCCCCTGCCGAGCCAACGACGGTCGGGAGCGCCTTTGCGCATCGTCTGTCCCACCTATTGGTACCCGCAACACGCCAACGACACCCAGGCGACCTATGTGCACGACATCAATCGCCACCTGGTGCTCCGCGGGAACCAGGTCACGGTCGTGACACCAGGCGATCGCTCGCTGCCCGCCGAGGACAGCTTCGACGGAGTGGATGTCGTACGGTTCCCGATGGAGCTGCCATCGGACCTCACCTACGGCCGGGTCGCGCAGGGCAAGGTGAGCCTTCTGGGCCGGTTCGCCCGGCTCGCGGTGATGGCCCATTACATGGAGGCCCAGTACCGGGCGACAGTCTCCGCGGCCCGGCAACGGGGCGCCGACGTGCTCCACGCGCACTGGGCGATTCCCACCGGGCCGGCGGCCGTGCTCGCCGCCCGCCGCCTCCAGATACCCAGCGTGATCACCATGCACGGCGGCGACGTGTACGTGAATCCGGAGCAGGGGTACGATTTTCCGACCCGCTGGTACGTGCGGCCGCCGCTGCGCTGGACTCTGGGGCACGTGAACGCTCTTACCGCGATCACCGAAGATTGCCGCCAGCACGCGCTTCGCGCCGGCGCGCCCGAGCGCTGCATCCGCCTGATCTTCAACGGCACCGATCTCCGCCGCTTCAGCCCGGCGCCCGGCGGCAAGCAGGTCGATCCCCGCTTCGGCCCTCAGATGATCTTCGCCTGTCGCCAGCTGTTTCCGCGAAAGGGCATCCGGTTCCTGGTCGAGGCGGTGGCCCGGCTGAAGCCGAGGTATCCCCGCCTCAAGCTGGTGCTCGCGGGCGACGGCTTCGAGCGTCCGGCGCTGGTGAAGCTCACGGAAGAGCTGGGCTTGAGCGACGACGTCACGTTCCTCGGCTGGGTGCCGAACGCGATCCTGCCGGACTACTACCGCGCCGCCTCCATCTCGGTGATCCCGTCGCTGGAGGAAGGCTTCGGGATTCCCGCGGCCGAGGCCATGGGCTGCGAGGTGCCCGTCGTGGCGAGCGATGCCGGCGGATTACCCGAGGTCGTGGAGCACGGCGTCACCGGCCTCGTCGTGCCTCGCGGCGATACGTCCGCACTGGCCGAGGCGATCGGCTCCCTCCTCGCGGATCCCGAGCGGCGGCGGCGCATGGGCGTGGCCGGACGGGAGCGGGCACTCCGATTGTTCGACTGGGATCGCTCCGCCGAGCAGTTCGAGGGTCTGTACGTCGAGGTCGGGGCCAAGGCGGCCCGGTGACCGAGCGGCTCTTCGTCTTCCGCTGGGACGTCGATCACCGGGTCTGCATCACCGACGGACTGCCCCGGATCCGCGCGGTCTGCCGCGATTTCGCCGTGCCCAACACCTTCTTCGTCAACATGGGACGGTCCACCAACCTCCGCGAGTGGCTGGGGAAGGGGATGGTCCGCTCCCGGGCCAAGCTCGCCGACAAGGACGGAGTGCACCTCATCCAGAAGACCGGGTGGCCGCGCTTCCTTCTGGAGACCGCCCTGGCCCGCCCGGTCGGACTGAGGTTCGTGCCCGAGCTGCACGCGCTCCAGGAAGAGGGGCACGAGCTCGGACTTCACGGAGGCATGGACCACGTCGTGTGGAGCCGTCGGTTCCACGAGCTTCCGGACAGCGTGCTGGACGCCGACGTGCAGGAGTCCTACGGGCACTTCGCGCGGCACCTGGGCAAGCCGGCCGGGTTCTCGTCCCCCGGCTTCTATTCCGACGCCCGGGTGATGCGGATGCTCGACCGCATGGGCTTCGCGTACGATGGCGACGCGATCGGCGGGGACCCGAGACGCGCTGCCGCCGACGGCCGCGAGCTCCGGCACTGGACGATTCCGGTGACGCTCGCCGGCCCCCGCACCATTCCGTTCCTGGAGTATCACGGGGCTCGCGCCACCCCGGAGGCGCAGATGCTGGAGCAGCTCGACCGGCACCTGGAGGGCCGCGATCTCGTGGTGCTCTACGGCCATCCCTGCTACGAAGGCGTGCGGGAGTCGATCCTCCGCAAGGTGTTCGCGCGGGTGGTCGAGCACGGCTTCCGGTTCATCACCATGCAGGCGCTCGCGGCGCGGCTCCAGGCCGGCGCGCCGGCTCGATGATCCGCGTTCTCAGCGTCTTCGGCACCAGGCCGGAGGCGATCAAGATGGCGCCCGTGGTGCGCCGCCTGCAGGCGCGCTCCGACCGCTTCGAGAGCGTGGTCTGCGTCTCGGCCCAGCACCGGGACATGCTCGACCAGGTGCTCGACGTGTTCGCGCTGACCGCCGACCACGACCTGGCCATCATGACCCCCGACCAATCGCCGGCTGGCGTCGCCGCACGGGTGCTGGACCGCCTGCCGCCGCTGCTGCGCCAGGTCCGTCCCGACCTCCTGCTGGTCCAGGGGGACACCATGACCACCTTCGCCGCGTCCTTCGCGGCGTACCTCGAGCGGATACCCTCCTGTCACGTCGAGGCGGGTCTCCGCACCGGCAACCGGTATCACCCGTTTCCGGAAGAGATGAACCGGGTGCTCACCACCAGGCTCGCCGACCTCCACTTCGCCCCGACCACGACCGCGCGCGACCGCCTGTTGGCCGAGGGCGTGCCGCCGGAGACCGTGCATCTCACCGGCAACACGGTGATCGATGCCCTGCTGGCCACCGTGACGCCGGACTACCAGTTCAAGACCCCGGCGCTCGCCGGTCTCGATCCCCGGTCGCGGGTCGTGCTGGTCACGACGCACCGGCGCGAGAGCTTCGGCGATCCGCTCCGCGCGACCTGCGCGGCGATCACCGACCTGGTGGCGCGATTCCCGGACATCGAAGTGGTGCTCCCGGTCCACCCCAATCCCCAGGTAAAGGGCACGGTCGAGGCCGCGCTCTGCGATACGCCGCGGGTGCGGCTGATCCAGCCGGTGGACTACGTCGAGTTCGTCCATCTCATGGCCAGAGCCCACCTGATCCTGACCGACAGCGGGGGCGTCCAGGAGGAGGCCCCGAGCCTGGGCAAGCCCGTGCTGGTGCTGCGCGACACGACCGAGCGGCCGGAAGGGGTCGAGGCGGGAACCGCCGTCGTGGTGGGCACGGACCGCGAGCGGATCGTGGCGACCGCGGCCGCGCTGCTCACGTCCAGCGAGGCCTACGGCCGCATGGCGACCGCGGTGAGCCCGTACGGCGACGGGCGCGCCAGCGAGCGGATCGTCGCGGCGCTGGAGCAGCGCTACGGATGAGATTGCTGGTGACGGGCGGGACGGGCTTCATCGGCTCCCATCTGGCCGAGCAGGGACGGCGGGCCGGTGCCGAGGTCGTGGTGCTGGGCCTGGCCGACCGGCCGGAGGAGCGCGCCAATGTCGAGCTGCTGCGCTCGCAGGGGGTCGAGGTGGTGGCCGGAAGCATCACCGACGCGGAGCTGTGCCGGAGGGCCGTCCGCGGCGCCACCCACGTCTTCCATCTGGCCGTGGCCATGCGGGAGGGCGCGAAGAGCGACGAGTTCTTCGAGTCGGTCAACCTGGACGGGACCCGGCGCCTGCTGGAGGCGTCGGCGGACGAAGGCGTACAACGCTTCGTGTATTGCAGCACCATCGGGATCTACGGCCACCGCGCGCCCGGCATCACCCGCGAGAGCTCACCCCTGGCGCCGGGCAACATCTACGAGCGCACCAAGGTCTCGGCGGAGCGGCTGGTGCGGGAGTTCGGGACCGGGCGCGCGCTGCCGTACACGATTCTCCGGCCGGCGGACGTCTACGGCCCGCGGGACAACCGGCTGCTCAAGCTCTTCAAGGGGGTCAGCGCGGGGAAGTTCCCTTTCTTCGGCCGCGGGGAAGGACGGCGGCACATGATCTACGTGGACGACGTCGTCTCCGGCTTCTTCCGAGCCTGCGATCGCGACCAGGCTCTGGGGCAGAGCTTCATTCTCGCGGGGCCGAAGGCGTGTACGCTTCAGGAGCTGGTCGCCGAGGTTCAGGCCGCGACGGGGAGCCGGCGGTACGGCGTACGACTGCCGCTTGCGCCGATGCTGGGCGTCGCCGCGGTGGTGGAGGACGTCTCCCGAGTGCTCGGGGTGGACCCGCCCATCTACCGGCGGCGGATGGATTTCTTCTGGAGCGATTCGGAGTTCGACACCAGTCACGCGCGGCGGGGACTGGACTGGGCGCCGCAGGTGGATCTCCCCGAGGGAATCCGGCGCACGCTGGAGGACTACCGGCGCTCGGGGGCACTCGCATCATGACCGGAGGAGGACCGGTGGCCGAGCCCTGGCAGATCCAGTTGTTCCGGCGCTCCCTGAAGAAGAAGGAGACGATGAAGGCGCTGCTCGATCACCTGCCGCCGGTGGAGGGGCGACAGTGCCTGGAGCTGGGCTGCGGCACGGGGCTCACGTCGTACTTCCTGCGCCAGCGGGGCGGCACCTGGACCAGCTGCGACTTCGAGCACGACCACGTGGTGTCCGCCCGCCAGCTGGTGCGAGACCGGGTGGTGCACATCGACGAGGGCTCTCTCCCGTTCGCCTCCGAGTCGTTCGACGTGGTCGCCGCGATCAATTTCCTCGAGCACATCGAGGACGACGACACCTTCTTCGCCGAGATGGTGCGGGTGCTGCGGCCGGGCGGCGAGTTCCTCTTCATGGCGCCGAAAGGCGAGCACGGGAGGGCGGGGTTCGCGCTCAAGCGGGTGCTCGGCTTCACCGCGGACCAGGAGGGATTCGGCCACGCCCGTGACGGCTATTCTGCGGCGCAGACCCGGGAGCTGATGGCGCGCCACGGGCTCACCGCGCGGAAGGTGGACGACTACTGCCGGATCTTCACCGAGTCGCTCGAGGACCTGCTGAACTACGCCTACCATCGGAAGGCGATGCAGGGCAAGAAGCCTGCCGAGCAGGATTTTCACGGAGATACCGCCCCCATGTCGGCCGAGGCGCTCGACAAGGTGGGAACCGCGTACAAGGTGTACTCCGCGATCTATCCGGCGCTCCGGGGCTGGACCATGCTCGACCGTCTGATCCCGTTCTCCCCGGGCTACATGATGGTGGCCACGGCCCGAAAGGGCGGCTGACATGTGCGGGATCGTCGGCCGGGTCGGCCCCGCCGCCGCGTCGGAGCGGGAGATCCGCTGCATGTGCGACGCGATCCAGCACCGCGGTCCGGACGACTGGGGAGTCTTCGTGGACGGCGGGACCGGCCTCGGCGCCCGCAGGCTCAGCATCATCGATCTCGCCGGCGGGCACCAGCCGCTGGCGAACGAGGACGGCAGCGTCGTCGTGGTGATGAACGGCGAGATCTACAACTACCCCGAGCTCCGGCCCGAGCTGGAGGCGGCGGGGCATCGCTTCCGCACCCGCACCGACACCGAAGTCCTGGTGCACCTGTACGAGCAGCACGGGGAAGCGATGCTGGGCCGGCTCCGCGGCATGTTCGCCTTCGCGATCTGGGACCGAACCCGGCGGCGGCTGCTGCTGGGCCGGGACCACTTCGGGCAGAAGCCGCTCTTCTACACCGTCTCCGGCGGCCGACTGACGTTCGCCTCCGAGGTGAAGGCGCTGCTGGCCGACGATCCGAGCCTCGCCGAGCTCTCGCCCCACGCGCTCGACCAGTATCTGACGCTGCGCTTCGTCCAGCCGCCGGAGACGTTCTTCCCGAGGGTCCGGGCGCTTCCGCCGGCGCACTATATGGTCTGGGAGGCCGGCCAGCCGCGGGTCGAGCGCTACTGGCAGCTCACCTACGGCCCCAAGTGGGCCGAGGGCGAGGCCGAGCTGCTCGAGCGCATCGACGCGCTGCTCGCGGAGACCGTATCTGCGCACCTGTTGAGCGACGTGCCGGTCGGCGCCTTCCTGAGCGGCGGGCTCGACTCCACGCTCATCGCATCGTACGCGGCGCGGGAGCTCGGCTCGGAGCTTCGGACCTTCTCCATGGGTATCCCGTACCGGGACCTCAACGAGCTTCCCGCCGCCGCCGCCGTCGCGGCGCGCTACGGAACCCGCCACTTCGCCGAAGAGGTCACCCCGACGGTCGTGCGGGATCTTCCGAGGCTTATCGCCGCCCTGGACGAGCCCGCCGATCCGCTCTCGATGTGCCTGCTGCATCTCGCCAGGATGACCGCCCGGGAGGTGAAGGTCGTCCTCGGCGGCGACGGCGGCGACGAGCTGTTCGGCGGCTACGACCGGTATTCGGCCGACCGGTGGCTCGACCTCTATCGAAGCGTGCCGTCCGCGGTGCGCGACCTGGTGTCGAGCCAGGTGCTCGGCCGGCTTCCGGACCAGTTCACCTTCAAGAGCTTCACCCACAAGCTCCGCTGGGTGGACCAGATGGCGCGCAAGAGCGGGGGCGAGCGGTACGCCGAGAGCATGCAGTTCTTCTGGTTCAACGAGGCGCACCGGAGAGAGCTGTACACGCCCGAGTTCCACCGGAAGCTGGGCGGGGTACGTCCGGACGCCTGCGTGCTCGACCTCTTCGCCGGCGCGCCGGCGGAGGATCCGGTGGACCGGATGATGTACGTGGACGTCGCGTCACGGCTGCCGGGCCAGTCGCTGATGATCCTCGACCGGGCCACGATGGCCTACAGCCTGGAATCACGCTCGCCGTTCCTCGACGTGCGGTTCGCCGAGTTCATGGCGCGGGTGCCGGTCGGGCTCAAGGTGCGAGGACGCCGGCTTCGGTACCTCGAGCGGAAGCTCGCGGAGCGCTACCTGCCGAGGGAGGTGCTGGCCCGCAAGAAGCAGGGCTTCGCGTCCCCGCTGATGTACATCCTGAACGAGGAAGTGCGGAGGCTGGCTCCACGCCTGTTGCTGGGGAGCGAGCTGGCCCGGGACGGGTATCTGCGGGCCGAGCGGGTGGGCGAGCTGGTGCGGGAGCATCTCGAGGGCCGCCGCGACCATGGCAACCGGATCTGGCTGCTGCTCACCGCCGAGGTCTGGTACCGCCACTTCGTCGGGCGGCGGTCGGCGGAGGACCTCGAGGCGGAGCTGGCGGAGGTGGCCGGCACCCCGCCGGCAAGCACGGTGCTGGCGCGGAGCGCGTCCTAGCGAGGGAGGGCGGGGCTTGCGGCCCCGCTCTCCATTCGTGAGGGCCTCCGCGCCTCACGTCCGCACCTATTCGACGATGATCCGGACCTGGTCGATGCCGACCTGGAAGTTGCTCACGTTATCGACCTCGACGAATCGGAGCCGCACGGTCCGCCCGGCGAACGGTGTCAGCGACGTTCTGATCGTTCTGTAGCCCTGGAGCGGTGGATCACCGGGCTCGGTCCGGAATACGCGCCGCAGCACCCCGGCACCAAGGCCGTCCACCCGTGACCGGGGGCCCATGATGTCCATCCGGAACTGCTGATTCGCGACCCGTTCGGACGAGAGCGTGTTCGGTGCGAAATACACACCTGCCTGGTTGGTTAGAGACACCCTGAAGCTGAGGGTGGATTGGCCCGCGGGGACCTTCACGTCCTGGTAGAGGATGTGGGTGCCGGGCCCGAACTGGTCCGACATTGCGGCGAACTGGCCGGCCGGCGGTGAGAACGCGATAAAGCCGTTCAAGGGCGACGCCCCGTCGGTCTGAACGAACCAACTGCCACTGCCTTCCGGGAAATCCACGACCGACCAGCCGGCGAACACGTTGCTTCCGACGCCGCCGTTACGCTCGAAGCCGCCGTTGACGACGCGTGTCGTGGGTGCCAGGGCCTGAAGCGCGCTCGAAGAGAGCCCCGGGCTCGCACCGAAGCCGCGAGGTGCGCGCCGGTCCGGTGCCGCGAAGAGCTCCTTGGGTAATTTGCTGAGGTCGTACGACCGGGTCGCACTGCTCGCCTCGGGCTGGACACTGGCGCCGGGATCCGCTTCGGCCCTGGGCTCGGTCGGCGCATCGGACAGGCGCTCGCAGCCGAGGAGCACGAATGCGGTGGCGAGCCCTGCCAGCAGAGCTGGACTGCAGGTGTTGATCCTCATATTGCCTCCGGTACTGATGGTATGTCATTCCTGTCTCCCGTCCCCGCGTCGGGAAACTCAACCGGCGGCAGCGCAGTGCGATGGGCTCGCCCTCGCCTCACAAAGCGCGGCCTGGTGGCCCAGGGCGCGCAGTTTTGCAGGTTTTGGAGATGGCGTGGAAGATCGGACTGATGGGATCCAGCGAGGAGCGGTGTTCGCTGCTGGAGCAGGCCAGGCTGCGAGCTGGTGCAGGGTGGCTTGGGGCTAACGTCAGCCGTCCGAGCACAACGCAGCCGGAGCGCCGGACGCAGGGTGCGCGTCCCTCGGCGAAGGTGGTGCGGGTCTGCCATCGGAATCCACGCCTCGAGGCCGCGCGCGTGCTGCTACTCGAGCGGCTGCCGGCGCCAGGGTGAGGCTCGGGTGCTGATGGCGCCGAGTAGCTGGCGCCACGCGACGGCGGGCCTGGCCCACCCGGCAGCGCGATCGAACAGCGGGAGCTGCGCGGGTGCTCCAGGATAGAGCGCCCGTATGGCGGCGCAAGAGGGCTTGACCTTTCGGTGTGTTTTTCCTAGCGTGGTGCGGTTGGCTCCAGAGAACTCGCTTGTTCTCGAGATCCCTGAGCGGCCCACGAGGTTCTCCGCAGCGAATGCACCTAAGCCCGCCGCCGCACTCCTCCGACTGCGCACTGCTTCGGTATCACGAGCTCTCGTTCCCTCCGTGCCTGAGCGAATTGCGCCTGAGCGAATCGCGCCGAAGGGCCACCCGGGATGGGTGGCCCTTCGACATGCCAGGTCGGTCGATGGGAGCGGCGTGGGTGAGATTCGAACTCACGGACCGGTTGCCCGGTCGGCGGTTTTCAAGACCGCTGCCTTAAACCACTCGGCCACCACGCC